>JAJFUG010000173.1 GCA_021372515.1 bacterium | reverse complement strand
GCCCTCGGCCCCGAGCGTGCTGTCCGCGCTCCAGGCCAGGACTATCGAGCCTTTGGGATTGGCTTTCCCCTCCAGCGGCTTGACTGCCAGGCTGAACCCGGTGGGCCCGGCCAGACGGGCGCACAGGTAGGCGGCCTCGGCCTGGAAACGGCTGTCCGTGAAAATCGTGCAGGACTGGCCCAGGCTGAACTCAGCTCCGGTTTCGGTCAGTTCCTGCGGACGCGGGATGATCGACACTGAGGCGCTTTTCTGTTCCGCGGCAGTCAGGGCCATCGCAGAGAACAGCAGGCCTGAGGCGATCAAGGCTGGAAACAACATTCCTCTCCCCATTTCCACCTCGCAGTTGCGGGTTGAAAAAGATTCAAAACCGTCTTAAAAAAGGAAAAGCTGCAGGAATGAACCCGCAGCTTTCTATATGGTGGAGCAGATCGGAGTCGAACCGACGGCCTCATCCGTGCGAGGGATGCGCTCTCCCATCTGAGCTACTGCCCCAAGGGTTTTCACTCTCAACACCTTCCGCGTGCAATATATTAAGCTTTTCCGGCCGGATTGTAAAGGCTAAAGTGGCGGGTTGTCCCAGCCGCGAGGGGGAGAGTCGCCTCTGGGGACTGTAACCGTAAACCTTGCCCGGCTCCACGACACAATTATTTTAACAGATTGGACGCAACCTGAACCAATTACTTCAAAGATAAAACGCATGTCCGAAAACCGCGATGAATATTTTATGCGCCTGGCCCTGGAGCAGGCAGCCCGGGCCGGGGCCCAGGATGAGGTGCCGATAGGCGCGGTGCTGGTGCGCGACGGGCAGGTGATCGGCCGGGGCTACAACCTTACCCGCCGCCTTCAGGACGCCACCGCGCACGCCGAGGCGCTGGCCCTGCGCCAGGGGGCAGAATCTCTGGGCCACTGGTATTTCGACTCCTGCACCCTGTACGTGACCCTGGAGCCCTGCGTGATGTGCGCCGGGATGCTTGTCCTGGGGCGCGTGGGACGGCTGGTCTACGGCGCCCGGGAGCCCAAGTTCGGCTGCTGCGGGAGCCTGTTCGACCTGGTGCGCGACAGACGGTTCAACCACCGGGTGGAGGTGGTCGAGGGCCTGCTGGCAGAAGAATCCGAAAAGCTGCTCAAGAATTTTTTCCGCGAGCTTCGTCAAAACGGCCGGGGCCGGCAAGGCCCGCAGTAACGGAATCGCGTTCTGCCGACCGCAGAAAATGCAGGGACGGGCTTAAAACCCGACCCTACGACACCGCCAGGCGTCCAAGGCGGCTAAACTCGCTTGCGGCTGTCAGGCCGCCGCAGTTCAGCCTTTGGGGGCCGCACCTGTTTGAGCCTCCCGCCAGGGCAGCGTGCAGTCGAGTGTAAAGCGGCCAGGGTTGAAAGTGACGCACAGCCCGGCGGCGATTCGCGGCAGCGCCGCCGCTGCAACGCGGCAGCGAAGAAAATCCTCGGGCACACCATAGCCAGAAGCGGAGTCGTGGTACGGACGAGTTTGCGGCCCCCTATGGTTTCTGGTTCTCTTGGCCGTAACCAAGAGAACAAAAACTCATCTCGGGCACGGCACGCCGTGCCCCTACATTTATCCCTCTCAATTCCCCTGCGCGCGTGCGGTCCGCACCCGCTGCGCAATCCAGCTCCCGGCCAGCATCACCGCCCCGATCAGGAAAATGAGCCCCCCCACCCCCAGGTTCACCAGGCTGTCCCTCGCGCTCCCGCCGGTAGCGGCCAGGCACATGCCCATCACGCCCATAGTCAGGGTGATCCAGCCGGTGATCCGGTAGCTGCCCAGGTCGGTCTGACGGTACTCGCCCACCTCCTCCGGGGCTATCGGAGTGGAAAGCTTGGTGAAAAAGCGGTCCAACTGCTCGCGGTAGGACCCTTTGGGCCGCAGGAACAGTCCGGGCAGGAAATAGATCAGGGTGCTGATCCCGCCGATCACGAACACCTGCTGGGTGAATGTGGGCTTGGTCCCGAACTTGAGGTACAGGAGCCCCAGGGCCAGGCCGGTGCTGTAGGAGGCGATGGCCGCCCAGCGCGGGGAGCGGCGGTAGAACAGGCCGAACACCACCGGCACCCCGGCCGGCACCAGCACCACCCCGGAGAAGGCCATCATCAGCTCGAAAACCCCGTGGCTGGTGCGCGACTGCACCACTGCCGAGGCGATGATCAGCAGGCCGAACACCGCGGTCATCGCCCTTCCCAGCAGGAGCAGCTTGCGGCCGGAGGCTTTTTTCCAGAACACCTGACGGATCAGGTCCTCGGTGATCACCCCGGCGTAGGCGTTGAACACGGCGCTGAGCGAGCTCATGGTGGCGGCCAGCATGGCCGAGAGCATGATCCCCAGCGCCCCGTGCGGCAGGTACTTGAGGCAGAACCCGACATAGGCCGCCTCCTCGGGGGCGTTGAGGCCGATCGAAACCTGCGACAGGTCGAGGCCGGTCAGGCGCGCGGCGATGGGCGGGATAAAAAACAGCGCCGGCGAGAACGCGAACAAGACCATCGTGACCAGCGCGGTCTTGCGCGCCTCGCGCTCGTTGCGCACCGAGAAGTATCTCTGCGCCGGCGCGCCGCTGCCGAACGCGAAGAACATGATCACAGAGTAGGCCAGGATGTAGGCCCAACTGTAATCTCCGCTCTGAATATTCCACCAGCCCTCCGGGGCGCGGGTCACGAAGCCCTCGAGGCCCCCGACCTCGTGCACGCCGATCACCATCACCACCACCGCGCAGGCAAAAAGCACGATGAACTGCAGGGTGTCCGTGACCACCACGGCCCAGAGTCCGCCGATGAAGCAATAGATCGTGATTACCAGGCCGCTGACAATGATCGTGGCCGCCAGGTCTGTACCCATGGCCACTGAGATGAAAGTCCCCAGGGCCAGGAGCTGCACCCCGGCCTGCACGATACAGGCCGCCAGATGAGTCCAGGAGTAGAGCTGGTTGGTCGGCACGCCGTAGCGCTCGGAGAGGTAGGACATGATCGTCACCGCGCGGGTGCGGCGCCAGCGCCCGGCCAGGAACCAGGCGAACGCCACCACCACCAGGGCGTTGGTCAGGTACATGATCACCGCCACGCCGGGTGCGCGCCAGGCCAGACCCGCCGCACCGGTGAATGTCCAGACACTGAACATGCTCATGAACAGCGAGATGCCCGACAGCCACCAGGGCAGCTTGTTCCCGCTCTTGAAAAAATCGCTGTCGGTTTTGTTGTAATACGAGAGCAGTACACCCACCAGAAGCATCAGGGCCATGTAGACCGCGATGACCAACAGATCCAGACGCGAGGCCAGGGCCATTCTCCCTCCGTTGTGATTGACACTCTCAACGCTATATGCTTGCTCTGTCCGCTCTCATTTCCATTCCAGCAGCATCTCGGCCGGCTCGCCCAGATCCTCGCCGTCCTGAATGACCTGCGCGGTGATCACCGTGCGTCGTCGCCCGTCGGGCTTGGCTCCGGGTTTCACCGTGAACCGCACCCCGGCCTCGTCCTTGCCCGCCACCCGCAGCGGGGCAACCGACGGCTCCACGCTCCAGCCCGCGGGCGCCTCCAGCGACAGGCGCGCCTCGACCGCCTCAGTCCGGTGGTTTCGCAGTATGACCTGGGTCTCGAAAGCCTCACCCGGTGCGATGTCCAGGCTGTAGGGATAGAACCGCACCCGGTTGGGATCGAAGCCTTCGTTCGGGTCGGGCTGAGGCAGGACCGCGGCCACCAGTTCGCGGCGCGGGAGCATGGCCTCCATGTTCAGACGGTACATCTCCGCGTTGCCCGGCTTGGCTCCGGAATGGGCGCAGAGCAGCAGTTCGGGGTTGAAATCGATCAGGCGCTGCAGGGCCTTGAGGTAGCCCCGGCCCGGCTCCAGGAGGTAGTAATTGAGGAAAGTGCTGATCCCGTGCAGCTTCCGGCTGCGGTGGTAAAGGTTGTAGTCTCCCGCAGAGTAAACATCCGTGTCCCCGGTGAAAAACACCCGGCGGCCGTCGATAATCCCATACATTCCCTGGTGATAGAAAGTCTGGCCTGGAAAGTGCACCACCGTGAACTGGTAGCCTTTCCATGAGATTATCTCGCTGTCGTGCAGCACGCGGTCGGCCACGATCCGCTCAGGGGCCACGCAGCAGAGGTTGTAGCGCGAGGGGTTCTCCAGCAGGTCGGCCATGTTCTGGAAGACCCAGACTTTCGCCCCGTAGCGCCGCTGAAGGTCGGGGATGCCGCGGATGTGGTCCTCGTGGAAATGGCTCGGGATGACAAGATCAATACGCTTGACCCCCAGTTCAGCCAGCACGGGCAGGATCGAGTCGTAGTACTCGGGCTCTTTTATTTCCGGGATGGCGTAGTAGTCGTAGAACATCGCGCTGGAGTCCGGAGCGACCAGCAGGAACGAGGTGGGACGGACATGGTAGAGGTGCTCGCTGACCCGGGTCCAGCGCCTTGGAGGTTCGCTATGGGTGCGGCTGGCCCTTTCCTCAAGCTCGGGCGCGGGGTCGAGGTCGTACAGGCGCGCGAGGTTCTCCCGCAGCGCGGCCGCCGCTGCGGTTGGTTCATCCATCCGCACGCCGTGCGAGGGCAAAAGGCTCTGAGCGCCCGAGTCTATCACTTTTTGTAAGCCCGCCAGGTCCTTGGTCACACCCTCGAACCCGCCGTCCCAGTAGCGATGGTCGAAACTGTAGAGGTTCCAGAGCTTTCCGGGGGAGTAGATCATGTCGCCAGTGAAAGCCAGGCCGTGACCGTCGAGCCGGACCAGCCAGCTCCCCGAGCCCACCGTGTGGCCGGGAGTGGCGAGGCAGCGGAAAGTAAGACCCTGCCAGAGGAGGCTGTCCCGGTCAGCCAGGGCCAGATCGACCGGGATATTTATCCTGGGCTGGTAGGTGTCGGGCTGGAACTGGTAGCGAATGAAAAGGCCGAAACTGTCCCAGTAGCTCTCAATGTCCCGGAAAAAGCGGGCCTCGGCCTCCGGAACCGCCACTTTCGCCCCGCGCGCGGCCAGCTCTGCGGTGGCCCCGCACTGGTCGCGGTGGCTGTGGGTCTGGAGCACCCAGTCGACTTGTTTAATCCCCAGGGAGTCCAGGCAGCCCAAGACCGCGCCCTCGCCGCTGTCGATTATGAGCGCCCGCTCGCCACGCTTCACGATATAGACATTGCAGGCCTCGTGCAGGCACCAGAGCGACTCGGAAAGACGTTCGAGCCGCCCGACCGAAAGCGTGCCCGCTGCCGCAAATGAGCGTTCCGAGGTGGGCAACAAGGCCAGAAGAGACAGCAAAAGACCAGCCATCAGACGCATGAATCACCTCCAGTATTACATCAGGACTAAACCGTATCGCATTAAATTATTTCAATTTGCCCTTGCTCTTTTTCAGCGTCTCGGCGATCAGGCGCGCCGCCTCGGCCTTGACCTGTTCGTAGCGCTCCGGCTCGCGTGAGAACACCTCGGCCGAGATCACCATGTCGCGGCACAGACGGTCGGCATCCGCTTTTCTTCCCAGGGAGTCGAGAAGGAACAGGTATTCCACGTCCTGCATCCCCTTGTGCAGCATCTCGAAACGCACCGAGCTGACCGGGCCGGCCACATCCGGCTGCCTGCAGTAGGAGCGTATCTCCTCGCCCGGGTAGAGCAGCGAGCCCTCGCCGGCCAGGGGCGAGTTGCACTCCGAGCGTTTCCAGGTCACCGGGTCGCGCCAGGGACTCACCACCTCGGGCCAGTAGTTCACCGCCCAGTAGAGCATGCCCTGCATGCCGTAGCGGCGGGTGATCCAGGCCACGGCCCGCGAGTCGGCGGCGGTCATGTCGATGAAATAGTTGGCCATCGGGTAGAGCTGGTCGCAGGAGATGTACCAGCTCGCGTGCTGGCCCCGGCCGATCAGGCGGGCTATCTCCTCCCGGTTACTCTCCAGGTTGGAGCCGTGCACCACCCAGTCCGTAGCCACAGAGGAAAGCGGCGGCCAGTCAGGCTCCTGGGGCAGTGGCTGCTCTGTCACCTGGTAGCCCGCACCCGGGGCGGCCTCGTGCACAATCTGGCCCCAGCGGATCAGATCCTCGTAGGCCGCGCGCGAATTGGGCTCGTCGATCGGCCCGAAAAAGGTGAGCTTGTCCAGCCAGCCGTTGGCCTTGTAATGCTCGTAGATTCCGCCCACCCAGTCTTTCACCTTGCGCTCGGCCGCGGGCGAGAGGCCCTCTTCTCCCCCGTTATCGTCGTCGTCATCCAGACCCCGCGGACGGGCCGGGAAAGTCACCCGGCTGTAGGCCGGGTGGTTCAGGTAGTGCTTTTCCAGCGCCGGGTCGGGCCATTCCAGGCTCAGGCCGTCCTCCTTATCCGTGGTCTTGGGCTGCAGGAGCGGGTTGAACCAGGGCTGGATTCCCCGGTCGAGCATGAAATCGAAATACTGCGCCAGAACGTCATCCAGGCTGCGTCCCTGCAGGCGTCGCTCGGTATAATAGCGTCCCAGCCAGCCCTTGCTGCAGTTGAACAGGGCGAACAGGTGGCCGGATGCGGGAAGGTCGAACGGATGGACAGTCAGGCGCAGGGGAAGATGGGCGAGCAGGCTGTCCGAGCAGACAATGTCGAGCGCGCCCTCGTACACCCCGGCTGGCTGCCCGCGGGGGATGTCCAGCTCGAGCCAGAATGTCTGGTCCTTGCGGCTCTGCCAGCGGTCAGGGAATATGTCCAGCGGCTCGGCCAGCGGGGCGAGCGGGTCCTGGAACCAGCCGACAGCGCCCTCCTTGCCGCTGGGGGCGTAGACCCGCACCAGGGCGGCCAGGAACGGCTTGAGCGCCGCGGCGGGCAACACCGACTGGCCGGATTTCAGCTCGCCCCACTTGAAGCACACTTGGCGAAGGGTGTCGCGCTCCACCGCGGCCACGACCTGAAAGCGAAGGCGCTCGCCCCCGGCCCCGGCCAGCTTGATTACATTCTCGCGCGCGGACCAGAGAAAATCGCTGGTGGGGATTTTCTCATCCAGCATGCGGACACGGTTCTCCGCCGGGACCACATACACGGAGCGGGCGGCGGAAAGAGAGGCGGCAGCGCAGAGCGTCAGGAGAGCCAGGACAGACAGGGTGCTTTTCATGCGCTCACTCCGGGAGAGTATTGACTGGCAGGCACGCGCGCATGGGGAATGCGCGGGATTCAAATGCAAGCGGATGCGGGGCTCAATATTGCGTGGGGCCGGGGCGATGGCAAGGCTTTCGTTCGGGGAGGAAACGAAGCTTCACTCCCCACCTGTCCGAACTGAAAATCAATTCGACAGATTTTGTTTCTGCGACAGGGTTTCAAAATCTTCTTCTTTCGTTTTCGGCGAAAGAAGCAAAGCCAGCGGGGGCCGCGAACTCGTCCCCGCTACGACTCTGTTTCAAGCTTGAGTGTTTACGGTGCAGTGATTCCACTGCTTCGGTTTAGCGGCGGCGCTGCCGCGAATCGCCGCCGAGCAGTGGAACGCTTTCTACCCGGTCCGTTTCACGTTCAATTCCACGCTGCCCGTGGTGCAGGCTCGAACATGCGCGGCCCTCTGAGACAACTGCGGCGGCCAACGGGTTTCACCTCGGATATTAGGTATGCGCGTTCGCTTGAAATAAGAAGATGCGGAGTTGTGCCTTTTCCCGCCCGCGGTCCGCAGGGCCGCCGGGGGCCGTATGTTTGAGCCTGCGCAGTGGAGCGAAGTAGCGGCCCCGTGCACACCGAAAACATTCGTAGCGTCATGGCCGAGCGGGCAATCAGCACCAGCGTCGCCCCTCAACGAGGGCAGCGTGTGAAATCCGCGTGCACACCGCTGGTCACAAAGCAGCCAACGCCGGGGCGAGTTTACGGCCCCCAAATGGCTTCTGGTTCTCTTGGCCGAAACCAAGAGAACGTAAATGCCTATCGGGCACGGCATGCCGTGCCCCTACACGAGCCAAGGCACCTCTGGCAACGCTCTGTACCTTCAAGCGATAAGCCTGGATCAAACAAAAAGGCCGTCTGCTCGACGGCCTTTCTCTATATGGTGCCCCCGGGCAGAATCGAACTGCCGCACATGGTTCCGGAGACCAATGCTCTATCCACTGAGCTACGGGGGCAATTGTCGTCATCTATTCAACGTTGCAGGCCGTGAATTTAGCACCGGCCGCCGCACGGCGCAAGGTTCATGCTTTCCGGGCGTCCGTATCAGCCGAATCCTCCTCGATCAGCCGCACCAGCGTGTCCACCAGCTCGCTCTCTTTCACCTTGGCCACGATCTCGCCCCGGCGGAACACCAGCCCCGATCCTCTCCCGCCCGCGATCCCGAAATCGGCCTGGCGCGCCTCGCCCGGGCCGTTGACCACGCAGCCCATCACCGCCACGGTGAGCGGCTTGTCCACCGCGGCCAGACGGCGCTCCACCTCCTCGGCCATCCCGATCAGGTCGATTTCGGTCCGTCCGCAGGTGGGGCAGCTAACTATCTCCACTCCCCGCTTGCGCAGCCCCAGGGCGGTCAGGATACGCCAGGCCACGCCGATCTCCTCCACCGGGTCGGCGGTGAGGCTCACCCGCAGCGTGTCCCCGATCCCCTCGGCCAGAAGGATACCCAGGCCGGCCGCGCTCAGGACCGCCCCGCGCAAACGGGTGCCGGCCTCGGTCACTCCCAGGTGCACCGGGTAATCCCGCTGCGCGGCGAAAATGCGGTTGGCGCGCACCGTGGTGGGCACATCCGAGGCTTTGAGCGAGACCACGATATCGCAGAACCCGCAGTCCTCCAGAAGGCTGCAATGGCCCAGAGCGCTTTCGGCCAGGGCCGCGGCCGTGGGGCCGCCGTGAATCTCCAGCAGCGATTTCTCCAGTGAGCCGGCGTTGACCCCGATCCGGATCGGCACCTTGCGTGCGGAGGCCTCGCGGGCCACCGCGCGCACCCGCTCGGCTGACCCGATATTGCCGGGGTTCAGCCGCAGCTTGGCCACCCCGGCCTCCAGAGCGGCCAGGGCCAGACGGTGGTCAAAGTGGATGTCCGCGGCCACGGGCAGAGGCGAGGCTTTCACTATCTCCCCCAGGGCCGCCGCCGCGCCGCTGTCGGGCACTGCCAGACGGACCAGCTCGCAGCCCGCCCGCTGCAGGGCCTCGATCTGGGCCAGGGTCGCGGCCACGTCCCGGGTGTCGGTGTTGGTCATCGACTGCACCAGCACCGGGTGCGCCGAGCCGATCCGGAGCGGTCCGACCTTGACACTGCGTGTCTGACGGCGCGGGCTGAGCGGAGAGGAGTCTTTCACCTGAACGCCTTTCACGTTGAAAATCACCTTGAAATATCTCTCCGACAAGACACAACAGCCTGTCGAGTCGGACGATGTACTTACAATTCTCAAATTCAATCAGTTGTAGGGGCGGGTTTTAAACCCGCCCCTACGGGGGCTGGACATTACACGGCTTGACGGCTATATTTTAGCACTTTTTAGTTTATCGCTTTACTCGCAATTGGTTGAACGCCTTATTTCACCTCGCGTCTCAAGCTCCGGCGCCCTGCCCCACGCCCTTGCCCAGCTCGGAGCTGACCCGGCTCAACGCCCGGGTCCGGCCCATCCGCGGCAGGACAATGTTGACCAGCCAGGGCTCGTCTGTCACTCCGGCAGCCTGGTCGAGCACCCGCTCCAACTCACCCACCGTGCCGGCCACGAACCCCTGCCCGCCGTAAACCGCGGCCAGGTTTTCAAAGCTGTACAGCGGTATGTAATTGTAACGCCCAGGGGCCGCTCCCTCAAGGGTGGCGTACCCCTGGTTGTTCAGCACAAAGATCACCGGGTTGAATTTCATCTCGCTCAGCTTCGCCAGCACCGACTCCTGGCCCATCACCATCGCACCGTCACCCACGATTACGAACGGCCGCAGGCTGCGCTCGGCCGCCTTGGCCCCCAGGGCCGCGGCCACGGACCAGCCCATGCTGCCGTAGACCCCCGGCGCCAGGAACCGGGTGAACGAGGTGTCGAGCTTGCCCGCGCCGAAAAGGCAGTCGCCGATGTCGGAGACGACAATCGTGTCCGTGGTGATCCGCCGGTTGAGCAGGTTGAAAAACAGGTCCGAGTCCAGGGGGGTGTCCTCTGCGGGTTTCACGAACTCGGGCGCGGACTGCGGCGCGACAAACTCGTGCCTGGCAAGCCCGGACCGGGCCAGGCCGGCCACGAACTCGTAGAGCGGGACTCCCGAGTACATGGCGCAGTCGACTTTTAGCCCGTTGCGCCGGGCGTTGATCAGGTGTGCGCTCTCGGACAGGTGCACGGTGCCGATCCCGAAATTGAAATCCGAGAAATTGACCCCCAGCATGATCACGCAGTCGCTTGTCTCGACATAACATCGCACGGAGTCGTCCTCGTACTTGTTGGAGGCGGTCTGCGCCCCGACATAGACCCCCAGGTGCATTGTTTCGTTCTCATCGATCGCGCTCTTGCCGAATAAAGTGGTGCAGATCGGTATCCCGCAGCGGTCGGCGATCTCGAGCACCTTGTCTTGCAGGCCGTGGCGCTGGACCTCGGTGTCGACCCAGAACACGGGCCTGTGGCTGGAGTCGATCAACCGCACCGCCTCGGCCAGGCCATCGCTCAACGAGCGCGAGTCGGTCTTGGGTGGCTCGTAGCGGTAGCGGTCGGAGGCGTTGTCCTCGGGCAACTCGGCCCCCCACATGTTGCGCGGCACCTCCAGATAGCCCGGCAGCTTATTGGCCACGATGAAATCGATCAGGCGGTGGATGCGGCTCTTGGCCGTGTAGATGTCATCGATGCGCTCGGCCATGCCGGTCACCTGGTCGAATACCCTGAGCTGGTCATCCGCGTCCTTAACCACGTGGTGGATGCGATAGTGGAGCAAGTCGGCGCCGCGAAGATACTCCTGGCGCGAGGGCGCGCCGCTGATGAACAGCACCGGGCTTTCCTCGACATAAGCCTGGGCCGCACTGTTGACCACCTTGAACCCGCCCGCCCCGTAAGTCACCAGGACCGCGCCCAGCCCCTTTACCCGGGCGTAGGCATCCGCGGCGAACCCGGCCTGCGGCTCGTCGTTCATCCGCACGGCCTGGATCAGTTCGCCCTCGTCCAGGTATTTGAAGAACTCGATCACGAAATCGGCCGGCACGCCGAAAATATGTTCCACTCCATGCTTTCTGAGTACGACGGCGAGGTATTCCTTGACTGTCATGGGGTATCTCCTCTTGTGGGACCGGCCCGGAGAGCCGGGCAGGCAAGGCTACTTCAATATTCTATCAAAACGGTTCGAGAGCAACTTGAAATCTTTCAGACAGTGAAACACGCCTGCGTTCCTTGGTGGACGACATTTCCGAGAACGCAAATAACCGGACACGGGCAGGTATACCCCGTGCCATCCTCACGCAGGGGATTCCTCCGCGTTCAGCAAGTCGTCCGCCTCTGTACGACTATATACTAACCAAAACATCCGAACCTCACAAAGCCTTTCCCGGAAGAGATGTCACTACTGTTCAAAAAGCACTGTCAAAGCGGCGGCTTTTCGTTCGACAGCAAAACGAAACCCCGCGACCATTGGCCGCGGGGTTCATCTAATGTTCCGTATGCAGGCCGGACAGGGGTTCCGGACAGACCCTGTCCCGAGCCAAAGACAGTCTCGGTGCACCGACGCTCCGGAGCCCTGTCAAGTGAGGCTCAGCCAAGCTCCACCTCCAGAAGCGCATCTTTTCGCCCGGCCAGGTTCGCGGCCGGGATCGAGACTTTACCGTCGCTCACGCTCAGCGGCTTGCCATCCAGCGCGGCGGCTTTCACCCCGCGGCAGACCCCGCGCGGGTTACGGAAACGGGCCTCCACGCTGCAGCCGCGGAACTGTTTCAGCACCCTGAACTCTTTCCAGGCCGAGGGCGCCACCGGATCGACCACGAGGCTGTCGAACTGTGGCAGAAGCCCGAACATGCGGTCGAGCGACTTGCGCAGCCAGGCCATCGCCCCGCTGAAATTGCTGTACAGGTTGCGCCCGAAATGCTCGTGCTCGATCCCCACGGTGAAATTGGAGATCTGGTGCGGCGGGCCGGTGGCGATATCTGGCAGGTTCGCCTCGGGCAGGGCCTTCTTGAGTTCCTCCAGGGCGCGGTCGCCCTGTCCCAGCTCGCAGAGGGCGTAGACCAGGAAACTCTGGCCATGTGTGTAGATCGAGCCGTTCTCGAACTGGCCGGGCACCATGTCGCAGATACGTCCCATGCCGCGGCTTTTCTCGGTATAGGAGGGAAACAGGAGCAGGTGCCCCAGGGGGGTGTCCAGGGCGCTGATCGACTTGAGCACCGTGTCCAACCGCCCGGCCGCCTCGGCCACCCCGTTGAACAGGCTCCAGGTGTTGACATTCAGATGGATACGGCCCTCTGCCGAGCGTCCCGAGCCCACCGGCATGCCCTCGCCGGTGAAAGCGTAGACATAGTGATCGTCGTCCCAGGCTTTGGTGTTGATCGCCCCGGTCATCTCGGCTATTATGCGGTCCATCAGGGCCGTGCCCTCGCTGTCGGCCTTGAGGACTGTCAGCTCGCGCATACGCCGTGCTGCGAACACCAGGGCCATGCTGAGCCACACGCTCACCCCGCGGTCATCCCGCCCCACCCCGTCCAGGGCGTCGTTCCAGTCACCGTGGCCGATCCGGCACAGCCCGTGCAGCCCGCGATGCTCGTACAGTCCGCGCACCGCGCGCAGGGCATGCTCATAGACCGTGGCCTTGGGCGCGGTCTCGACCCGGTCGGTCTCGAAACTGTAGAAACCCTCCTCCTGCTCCAGGATCGACATATCCCCGGTTTCCTTGATATAGCCGACCAGGGTGTCCGGTATCCAGGAACTGGAATCCATGTACATGCGCAGGTCATGCGGGGCGCCGGCGAACTTGGCGAACTGGCGCACCGCGCGGCCGTCCTCCAGTTGGTAGCGCAGGGTCACCGGCAGCATGGTGCGGGTGTATTCCGGGTCGAACGAGTTGACCCCCAGCAGGTCCTGCAGGATGTCCCGATAGCCCACCTTGTCCAGGGCGCGGGTCCAGCGGGCGGAGTTCTTGGCCTGGTACTTGGACCAGACATTGAAAAAGCGGTTGATCTCGGTGTCATCCGTGGCGGCCAGGTGCGCGCCGGTCAGTGCGTCCCAGTTTTCCTTCAGCCGCTCCAGTTCGCTTTCCACTCCGCCGGGACGGAAATAGCCGTTGCGCAGGCCCTCCAGGTGTATCCGTCCCTTTTCAATGTCGCTGTCGGTCACGCCGAGCAGAAAATCGAAATCCCGGCTCTCCCCCGCTTTCAGGCTGAGCCCGAACTGCATGGCCGAGACCAGCCCCAGGTAGGGCTGCACGCCCAGCGAGCCGCGGCAGCACCCGTTCTCCACGGCCTGGGGGAAACGGCGGAAATGCCCGCCCCCGGTGAATTCCTCACCCGACATGTCAAAGCTGTCGAACGCCTCGCGGCTCATCAGGAAACCGGTGCGCGGGTGCTTGTTGTTGTGGTCGCGGTTGAGCGCCACCAGGGCGTTCAGCTCCTCGTAACGCCGTCCCTGGCTGACCACGCGCGGGTCGAAATAGTAGCCCGGATAGGACTCCAGGCCCCAGTTCACCGCCAGGAACAGGCTCAGCGCGCGCGCGCGGCCCGACTCGTTGCACAGGCTCAGGCGCCAGAGTTCCAGCGGCCCCTCCACCGGCACGAACACGGTCAGCTCGGCCCGGATGCCGTTGCAGAGTGCTGAAATTTTAACGGTCCCCAGGCCCTGCTCGCAACGGAACCCGGAGTAGCAGTCCTCCTGCACACCGCGCTGTGGAAAGACATGCCAGATCGCGGGAGAGCCGCCCTCAGTCTGTTCGCGCAGCCAGAAATGGCGCTGGTCAGTGGAGCGCGGGGCGGTGGGCACATAGGAGCTGTCCTTGTGCGAGGTTACGCTGCCGGCCAGGACCGAGTCCAGGCAGGAGAACCCGCCGCAGCTCTGGTCCCAGAACGAGCCGTAGGTGCCGTACTCGTGGCTATGGTTGCTGCCTATCAGGTGCAGGTAGGGCCGGGGCGTATCGACAGCGGTGACCACCACCCGGCTGGAGCGCAGGAACCCGCGGCTATCGAGCGAATCCTCGAAATGGCTGTAGCGGGAATGTAGCTCGGTTATCTGCTCCGGGTCGAGGGCGGCGCTCACGGGACGGCGCTCCCGGAGCGCGTCCAGGGCCGCGACCACCATCTTGTTCCTTCTAATTCTATCACTCACCGATTCGACAAGTTTGCCGTTGTGTCCATTGCTCATCGCGGTCCAGTCAGCCTTTCCGGAACGAACTGTTGATTCAATCCCTAAGTCGGCGCTCCGGATGCATCCGGAGCGGGAGGAGTGCCAAAGATTTCAAACTTTAAAATATATTTGCAACGCCTCTGCCTGTCCAGCCTTGCGAACGACCCGGATTCTATTGACAAATTCGCCCCGCGGGCTTATCAACTTCCCTGCCCCGCAGTGAAACGGCGCGAAACGGAGGAAAATTTGACGGTCGGCGGCAGCATTCAGTTAGGGCGCTACACACCGGGACGCAGCCCGGCGCATTGCCTGGACACCCGGATCAAGGTGCTGTTGACCGGCCTGTTCTCGGTGGCGATCTGGAAAGTATCCACCCCGGCCGGGCTGGCCCTTATGGCGGTCCTGGTGCTGGGCTGGGCGGCCCTGGCCCGCTCCGCAGCCCGTCACATGCTGGCCCCGCTTCGCGGGATGAGCGTGCTGGGTCTGTTCGTGCTGGGCTATTATCTGTGGTCCGGAGTCTCGTTCGGGGGGGCCGGCCTGGCGGGTGAGCTGCTCCAGGCCCTCTGGCGCAGCGCGCTGCTGCTGGGCAAGATCGCCCTGGTGCTGGCCGCGGCGGCCTGGCTCTATCTCTACACACCGCCGCTGCGGGTGGTGGATGCCCTGAGCGCGCTGCTGGCCCCGCTCGAACGTCTGCACGTGCCGGTGCGCCAATTCGCGTTCAGCGTAGGGCTGGTCCTGCGTTTTTTCCCCGAGGCCGCCGGACGCCTGGGCCAGTTCCACCGGGTGCTCGTGCTGCGCGAAAGAAACGGCGCCGGACAAGGCGGGTTCCTGTCCCGCGCAATGTCCGCCCCGCGCCGGGTGGTGGATGTGATGGTCCTCTACATGCATTATTCCCTTCACAGCTCGCGCCTGGTGGCCCAGGGACTGCTGACCCGCGGCTACAACCCGTTCCGCCCGGTCCACCCACCCGCCGCGGCACGGCCCGCGCCCTGGGAGTGGGCCGTGCTGACACTCTCCTGCACCGCGATCTGCGGCGGCTGGCTCTGGCTCTGAGGGCACCGTCCGGGACTTTCAACTTTGAGTGTTTTTTGTTATAATTTAGTTTCCGAACAGAATTCGGAGCGCAGGCCGATGCTTGATAACACCTCCGATGAGCAGCCCATCATCCGTCGTATTCGCTGCCGGGTGTCCTATGACGGATCCGGGTACGCGGGCTGGCAATTCCAGCCCGGGGCGGCCACCGTGCAGGGGGCGCTTGAAACCGCCCTGCTGGAGGTTACCGGTGAGACGGTGCGGGTGACGGGGGCCGGGCGGACCGACGCCGGTGTGCACTCGGTGGGACAGGTGGCGCATTGGGACTCGCGGAGCGTCCTTGAGCCCGCTGTGCTGGAGCGCGCGCTCAACGCCCGCCTGCCCGAGGATATCCGGGTGCGGCAACTGGGTGAGACTGTGGCTGATTTTCACGCCCGGTTCAGCGCAACGGCCCGTCAGTACCGCTACCGGATAACCGAAAGGCAGCACCCGGAAAGCGTGCTGGAGCGGAACCGGGCCTGGCTGCTGCCCCTGGGCCGTCTTGATTTTGAATCCCTGGACGCCTGTGCGGCGATCTTACCCGGCGAGCACGATTTCAGCGCGTTCCAGCGCGGGGGCAGTGACACGGCCCACAACCGCTGCCGGATAGATATGGCTCGCTGGGAGCGTGACGCGCACGGGCGGGTCTTTCACGTGCAGGCCGACCGTTTCCTGCGCTCGATGGTGCGGATGCTGGTGGGGGCGATGGTGGCCGTGTCCGAGGGGAAAGCCTCACACGAGGAGTTCACCGCGGCCCTGGATGAAAAGTCGCACTGGATGAGGGCCGTGCCTGCTCCAGCCTGCGGCCTGACCCTGGTGCGGGTGGATTACCCGTCCGAGTTCAATTTCGACGACAATTGGGAGGACAGTTGAGAAGTTCCCTGATCTCGTTCCTTCTGGTCACTCTTCTGGCCCTGTTTGTCTTCTCTCTTCTCCGTCAACGCCCGGCTGTTCCCCCGTCGCCCGCGGCCCGGACCGCGCAGGCCCCCTCGGTCTCCTCGGTCAAGCCCGAAGCCGAGGGCGACAGTTTCAGCCTGGGAGGCTCGCTGTGGGCGGGAGAGTCGGAGCACCCGGACTACAGCCGCCGCGGGCTGGACAGTCTCCAGGAGACCCTGGGCAACGGACGGCGCAACGCCATTGTGCGCGCCGCCGAGCGCGTGGCCCCGGCCGTGGTCAGCGTGACCGTGTCCCAGACCCAGGTGGTCAACACCCCGGTGCGCGATTTCTTCGGCTATTTCTACATCCCCAGCGAGCGCAAGGTGGAGAACCTGGGCAGCGGCTTCATTTTCAACAGCCGGGGCTATATCCTGACCAACCAGCACGTGGTGGACCAGGCCACGGGGATCAAGGTCTCGACCAGCCTGGGCGAAACTTTCGACGCCGCCCTGGTGGGCCAGGACGACAACACCGATCTGGCCGTGCTGAAAATCGATCCCGGCAAGACCCAGCCGGCCGTGGCCCCGCTGGGCGACAGCGACGATCTCTGCATCGGCGAGTGGGCCATCGCCATCGGCAGCCCGTTCGGCCTTCTGCTGGATGACCCCCAGCCCACGGTGACCGTGGGCGTGATCAGCGCCGTGGGCCGTGACATCCGCCCAGACCGCGGCGCCGAGGGCAAGGTCTACGCCAACATGATCCAGACCGACGCCGCGATCAACCCCGGCAACTCGGGCGGCCCCCTGCTCAACGCCCTGGGTGAGGTGGTGGGGATCAACACGTTCATTTTCACCCAGAGCGGCGGCTCGGTGGGCATGGGTTTCGCCATCCCGATCAACCGCGCTCGGCGGATCGCCGAGGACCTGATCCGCGGCGGCAAGGTCCGCCACCCCTGGCTGGGCGTGCGGGTCCAGGACCTGAGCCGCGAGATTGCCGCCGGGCTGGGCTACAAGGAGGGCGAGTACAACCAGGGCGTGCTGGTGGCGGATGTGCAGCGGCTCTCCCCTGCCGCCGCCAGCGGCGCGGTCCGCCCCGGCGATCTGATCGCGGAGTTGAACGGAAGGCGTGTGCGCTCCAGCGAGGATTGGGCCGGCGAGATGCTGGACGTGCGCGTGGGCGAACCGGTGAGCCTGAGCCTGCTGCGCGATGGCCGCAGCACGAGCGTGCAGCTCACCCCGGTCGAGCAGCCCACCGACCGCGCCGAGCGCTACCGCACCGGCCTGGGATTTTCGATGATCGACCTCACCCCCGAGGTGCGCAGCCAACTCGAGGTGCGGGTCGACCACGGCGCGGTGATCCTCGAGATCACCGACTCCGACCTGGTGACAGCCGGCACGCTGTTGCAGTACGATGTCCTCTACCAGATCGGCAACGTGCAGATCAAGAACGCCGAGCAGGCGGTTAAAATCCTGGCCGATATCCCGCGCGGGCGTTACGGGGTGCTGTTCATCGAGCGCGACAACCGCAGCATCCGGCGCTACATCACCGGCTGAGCCGCCCGTCCCGGGCGAAAATGGTTGCCCCGGACGGGCTCCGGGATTATAATTCGATTTCTGTTATGCAGGCTGGTCTTAACACCCACAATCCAGAGAGAGAGTTTCATGATCCCGCGTTACACCCTTCCAGAGATAGAAAAGATCTGGAGTGACGAGCAGCGTTTCACCTACTGGCTGGAGATCGAAATCCTGGCCTGCGAGGCCCAGAGTCAGATGGGCAAGATACCCGCCTCCGCGGTGGAGAATATCCGCACCCGGGCCAGGTTCGATGTGGCGCGCGTGCTGGAAATCGAGGAAGAGGTCAAGCACGACGTGATCGCGTTCCTGACCAACGTGGCCGAGTACGTGGGCGAGGATTCGCGTTTCATCCACCAGGGCATGACCAGTTCCGACCTTCTTGACACCACTCTGGCCCTGCAGATGCGCGAGGCCGGCCGTCTGATCCTGGACCAGTTGGAGAACAAGGTGCTGCCCGCGGTCAAGCGGCGCGCCCTGGAGCACAAGGATACCCTGATGATGGGCCGCAGCCACGGCATCCACGCCGAGCCCATCACTTTCGGCCTCAAGATGGCCCTCTGGTACGATGAGCTGGTGCGCGGGGTCGAGCGCCTGCGCCGGGCGGTGGACAACGCCTCGGTGGGCAAGATCAGCGGCGCGGTGGGCACCTACGCCCACATGGAGCCCCAGGTCGAGGAGTATGTCTGCGCCAGGCTGGGCCTCAAGCCGGCCAATATCAGCACCCAGATCATCCAGCGCGACCTGCACGCCGAGTACATGGCCGCCCTGGCCGTGCTGGCCGGCTCGATCGACAAGTTCGCCCTTGAGATCCGCCACCTTCAGCGCACCGAGGTGCTGGAGGCGGAGGAGTATTTCTCGAAGGGCCAGAAAGGCTCGAGCGCCATGCCACACAAGCGCAACCCGATAGTGAGCGAGCGTCTCTGCGGCATGGCCCGTATCATCCGGGGCAACTGCCTGGCCGCGTTCGAGAACCAGGCCCTCTGGCACGAGCGCGACATCTCGCACAGCAGCGTGGAGCGGGTGATCCTTCCCGACAGCACGATGACTGTCTACTACATGCTGGTCAAGTTCGGCCAGCTGGTGGACAAGCTGCTGGTGTATCCCGAGAACATGCTCAAGAACCTTAACCGTCTGCACGGGCTGATCTTTTCGCAGCGCGTGCTGCTGGCCCTGACCGAGAAAGGTTTCAGCCGCGAGTCCGGCTACCGGACCGTACAGCGTTGCGCCATGCAGGTCTGGGAAAAGGACGTGGATTTCCTGGAGACCCTGCTGGCCGACCCGGAGGTTGCCGCCGCATTCAGCCGTCAGGAGCTGGAAAGTCTGTTCGACATGAGCGTCCACACCAGGAACGTGGATTATACGTTCCGGCGGGTGGGATTGATTTCCTGAGCCGTCACCTGTGCCGCGACCCGGCCCGACCGGCCAAAACGAACGACCCAATGACTCAGGAGTGCCAAGATATGGAAATAATCAGGGAGACAGACCTCGGAATCGGCCCGGTGCACCGGGGCAAAGTGCGTGACTGCTACACTCTGGGCAACCGGCTTCTGCTGGTCGCCACCGACCGGATCAGCGCGTTTGACGTGGTGATGCCGGGCGGCATCCCCGGCAAAGGCAAGGTGCTCAACACCCTGAGCGCTTTCTGGTTCGACCGCACGCGCCACGTGGTGGAGAACCACATCGAGGCCACGGACCCAAAGAAAATAGTGTCTCTCGTTCCGGCCCTGGCTGGTAAGGAAGCTATCCTCGAGGGCCGCACCGCCCTCTGCCGCCGCACCGAGACAGTGGCCATCGAGTGCGTGGTGCGCGGCTACCTGGCCGGCAGCGCCTGGCAGGAATACAAGCAGCACGGCACCGTTGCCGAGCTGCCCATGCCCAAGGGCATGAAAGAGAACCAGCGTTTCGAGACTCCCCTGTTCACCCCCTCGATCAAGGCCGAGAGCGGCCACGACGAGAACATCTCGGTCGAGCGGATGCGCTCGATCATCGGCGTCGACCTGGCCGACCGGATCATCGACAAATCGCTGTCCCTGTTCGAGTACGCCTCGGAGTACGCCCGCGGTCGGGGAATTCTGATCGCTGACACCAAGTTCGAGTTCGGGCTGCTGGACGGCCGCCTGGTGCTGATCGATGAAATATTCACCCCGGACAGCAGCCGGTTCTGGCTGGCCGAGAATTACCGCGCCGGCGAGAAGCAGAAAGGCTTCGACAAGCAGCCCCTGCGTGACTGGCTGCAGAACCTGACCGACCAGGGCAAGTGGGACAAGACCCCTCCGGGCCCCGAGCTTCCGGCGGATGTGGTCGGCTACATGAGCGACCTGTACAAGACCGCCTTCCGGATGATCACCGGCAAAGAGATCGGTTGAGGGGAGATGAATATCGCCCGGGCAGGCGTACCGATAATCCTTGGCCTTCTGTTGCTGCACCTGGCGCTGCTGGTCACGGCCTGGCTGAGTTTCCGCTGGCAGTGGGGCGGCGTGGTGCAATACACCTTTTTGGTCCTGGCGCTGACCGCCGGCCTTGTCGCGGCGTTCAGCCTCTATTTTTTCCGCGACCCGCAGCGCCAGGCCCCGCCGGGTGAGGCGCTGGTGCTGAGCCCGGCGGATGGCCGCGTGCTGGCCGTGGAGACAATCGAGGAGACGGACTATATTAAAGGCCCGGCGCTCAAGGTCAGTATTTTCATGAGCGTTTTCTCGGTGCACGTGAACCGCTACCCGGTGAGCGGCAGCGTGCAGTACCGCGCCTACCGCCCGGGCAAGTTCCTCAACGCCTCTTTCGACAAGGCAAGCCTGGACAACGAGGCCATGAGCCTGGGGCTGTGCACAGCGGATGGGACCAGGATTCTCGTGCGCCAGATTGCCGGCCTTGTCGCGCGGCGGATTGTCTGCCCGGTGGCGGAGGGTGACAGCGCAGTGCGGGGCGAACGCTACGGGATGATCCGTTTCGGCTCGCGTCTTGAGGTCTTCCTTCCCACCACGGCCCGGGTGGCAGTCAGCCCCGGCCAGTCTGTCACTGCCGGCGAGAGTGTGCTGGCGGAGTTGCCATGCGGATAAGAAAGTCCACCTACATCCTGCCCAGCGCTTTCACCTCGGGCAACCTTCTGTGCGGGTTTTACGCCGTGATCAGCACCATGCGCGGCGAGCTGATGCTCTCGTGCTGGCTGATCGTGATGGCGGCGCTGCTGGATTTCATGGACGGCAAGGTGGCCCTGTTTTCGAACACCTCCAGCCGTTTCGGGGTGGAGCTCGACTCCCTGGCCGACCTGGTCAGTTTCGGCGTGGCGCCTGGGATAATCATGTACCAGTTTTTCCTGCGCAGCCACGGTGAGTGGTCGTGGATGGTGGCGTTCCTTTTCGTGCTCTGCGGCGCCCTGCGCCTGGCGCGTTTCAACGTGGAGACCAAGGGGCCGGACAAGACCTGTTTCAAGGGCCTGCCCATCCCGATGGCCGCCTCGGCCCTGATCAGTTTCGTCCCGTTCAGCCGGACCTGGTTTTTCCAGACCCACCTGGCCAGCCTGCCCTACAACCGTTTCCTGGTGTTCATGATCCTTCTGCTGGCCGGCCTGATGGTCAGCACCGTGGAATACCCGAGCATGCCGCATTTCAAGCTCGACACCTATTCCGGCCGCCTGGGACTGGCGTTTTTTGCTCTCACCGGGGCGGTGATTCTGTATTTCTGGCAACTGGTGCTGTTCCCGGCGGTGTTCCTCTATGTCAGTTTCGGGGTGGCCCGGGCCATCGTGGCCGGTGCGGTCCCGCGCTCACCGGAGAAACGTCCCTGACACCAAGCCGGAGGGCCGACTGCGGCTTAATCCCACAAATCCCTTGCCCCGATTGACCAATTATTATATATTATAAGTCTTTACGACACCTATTCCGGAGCGGGCGGAGGCTGTGACTTGCCGGATGACCCGGAATCGGTTGCATAATGTGGAGAATGATAAGCGCTCTATGATAGACGACCAGACTAACGATAGTGTAACGCCGGAACACGACGACAGTATCGGTGAATACTGCGGAGTTTTCGGGGCTTACAACTTGACTGGCGCCGGCGAGCTCGCCTACTACGGGCTGTACGCTCTCCAGCACCGCGGCCAGGAGAGCGCCGGGATTGTCAGCACCGACGGTTCTTCGTTCTACAACCACCGCGGCACCGGCCTGGTGGCCGATATTTTCAACACTGCCATCCTCGAAGGCCTCAAAGGCCATATCTCCATCGGCCACAACCGCTATTCCACCACCGGCGGCAGTGTCACCCGCAATGTCCAGCCCCTGATCTCGGATTTCAAGGACGGCTTCATCGCCATCGGCCACAACGGCAACCTGGTCAACACCCTGCGCCTGCGCGCCGAGCTGATCGACCAGGGCGCGATATTCCACAGCTCCACCGACACCGAGGTGATCCTGCACCTGATCGCCCGCTCCAGCTACAAGGACCCGGTGGACAAGATCGCGGACGCCCTGGGGCAGGTTAAGGGCGCCTACTGCGTTGTGATGCTGGTCAACAACGAGATCTACGCCGCGCGCGACCCGCGGGGCTACCGTCCCCTGGTCCTCGGCCGTCTGGGCGAGGGCTGGGTGGTGGCCAGCGAGACCTGCGCCCTGGACATAATCAACGCCCGCTACGAGCGGGATGTCGAGCCGGGCGAGATCATCCGCCTGAGCGCCTCCGGGCTCAGCAGTTTCCGTCCTTTCCCCCGCCAGAACCGTCAGCAGTGCGTCTTCGAGCATATCTATTTCTCTCGCCCCGACTCGCGGGTGTTCGGCCAGAATGTCGACCGCGTGCGCCGCTTGTACGGCCGCATGCTGGCCCACGAGCATCCCGCCCCCGGCGCGGACATCGTGTTCTCGGTCCCGGACAGCAGCAACTCGGCGGCCCTGGGGTTTTCTGAGGAAAGCGGCATCCCGATCGAGTTCGGCCTGATCCGCAACCACTACGTGGGGCGCACTTTCATCCACCCGAGCCAGAACATCCGTGACATCGGGGTGCGGATCAAGTACAACCCCGTGCGCGAGATAGTCAGCGGCAAATCCGTGGTGGTGGTGGATGACTCGATCGTGCGCGGCACCACCAGCCGGAGGCTGATGCGCATGATCCGCCAGGCCGGAGCACGCGAGATTCACATGCGAATCTCGAGCCCACCCATACGGTACCCGTGTTATTATGGCATCGATATGCCCACCCGCAGCGAGCTGATTGCCTCCAGCCACACGGTGGAGGAGATCGCCACCTACATCGGGGTGGAATCGCTGGGCTACCTGAGCGAGAAAGGCCTCTACGAGCTGACCGGGAACCGGGTGGAGGATTACTGCATGGCCTGTTTCAACGGCAAGTACGCGGTGGAGTTCGAACGTAACATTCATAAGTGCATGCATGAGGATGTCCAGACCTCGCTTCTGGACAATGGGAAGAAGAGCTGAGTCCCGGAGCTCTGGAAGTGGCGGCCGGGGTGGGTCGACCCCTTCGGCTATCAGTGTGAACCTGACCGGGACGGGGCAGAATAATAACCAATCTTTTTCGGAGGACTGTAATGAGCGACAAGTATGTCTATACCTTCGGCGACGGCAAGGCCGAGGGTCGTGCGGACATGAAAAACCTGCTGGGCGGCAAGGGCGCCAACCTGGCCGAGATGAGCAACCTCGGCATCCCGGTGCCCGCCGGTTTTACGATCACCACCGAGATGTGCACGGTCTACTACAAGCTCGACCGCAAGTACCCGTCCGAGCTGGACGGCGATATCCGCAAGGCTATGACCAACATCGAGAAGATCATGGGCGCTCAGTTCGGCGACAAGGTCAACCCCCTGCTCGTCTCGGTGCGCTCCGGCGCCCGCGTGTCCATGCCCGGCATGATGGACACCGTGCTCAACCTCGGCCTCAACGACGTCACGGTCCAGGGCCTGATCAAGCAGAGCGGCAACGAGCGTTTCGGCTGGGACAGCTACCGCCGCTTCGTCCAGATGTACGGCGACGTTGTCATGGGCCTGAAGCCCGAGAGCAAGGAAGAGGAAGACCCGTTCGAGGAAGTGCTCAAGCACAAGAAAGCCAAGCTGGGCGTCAAGCTCGACACCGACCTGACCGCCAAGGACCTCAAGGAGTTGGTGGTCGAGTTCAAGGCCATGATCGAGAAGCGCAAGGGCGTCAAGTTCCCCGAGGACCCGTGGGAGCAGCTCTGGGGTGCGATCGAGGCGGTGTTCGGATCCTGGATGGGCGCCCGCGCGATCAAGTACCGCAAGCTCAATGGCATCCCCGAGGACTGGGGCACCGCGGTCAACGTGCAGGCCATGGTGTTCGGCAACATGGGCGATGACAGCGGCACCGGCGTGGCGTTCACCCGCGACCCGGCTACCGGCACCAACCTGTTCTTCGGCGAATACCTGGTCAATGCCCAGGGCGAGGACGTGGTGGCCGGTATCCGCACCCCGCAGCCGGTCAACGACTCCACCAAGAGCTCGGCCGACCAGGTGACCCTGCAGGCCCTGATGCCCGCGGCCTACAAGACCCTCGAGGCCATTTACCTGAAGCTCGAAAAGCATTACAAGGATATGCAGGATATCGAGTTCACCATCCAGAAAGGCAAGCTCTGGATGCTCCAGACCCGTAACGGCAAGCGCACCGCCGCCGCCGCGGTCAAGATCGCCGTGGACATGGTCGCCGAGGGCCTGATCGACAAGACCAAAGCGGTCAGCCGCATCGAGCCCACCCAGTTGGACCAGCTCCTGCACCCGATGTTTGACCCCAAGGCCAAGAAGACTGTCATCGCCAAGGGTCTTCCCGCCTCTCCCGGCGCTGCCAGCGGAAAGGTGGTGTTCCACTCGGATGACGCCGAGGAGTGGGCCGCCAAGGGTGAGAAAGTCATCCTGGTCCGTATCGAGACCAGCCCCGAGGATATCGGCGGCATGAACGTGGCCCAGGGCATCCTGACCGCTTTCGGCGGCATGACCAGTCACGCGGCCGTGGTGGCCCGCGGCATGGGCAAGTGCTGCGTGGCCGGTTGCGGCGCGGCAGAGATCGACTACAAGAAGAAGCTGTTTACTATCGCCGGCAAGGACGTGACAGTCAAGGAAGGCGAGTGGATTTCGCTCAACGGCTCCTCGGGCGAGGTCATGCTGGGCCAGGTGCCCACCACCTCGGTTGACGTGAGCGGCGATTTCGGCAAAATCATGGGCTGGGCGGATGAGATCCGCAAGATCGGCGTGCGCACCAACGCCGACACCCCGCACGACGCCGAGGTGGCGATCAAGTTCGGGGCCGAGGGCATCGGGCTCTGCCGCACCGAGCATATGTTCTTCGAGGGCGACCGGATCAAGGCCATGCGCGAGATGATCCTGGCCGATGACACCGCGGGCCGCAAGAAAGCCCTGGCCAAGCTGTTGCCCTACCAGCGCGATGATTTCTACGGCATCTTCAAGGTAATGGCCGGCAAGCCGGTCACGATCCGCCTGTTGGACCCGCCGCTGCACGAGTTCCTGCCGCAGGAGGACGCCAACCAGGCCGAGATGGCCAAGGAAATGGGTGTGCCGGTGGAGAAAGTGAAGAACAAGGTCGCCTCGCTGCACGAGCTGAACCCCATGCTCGGCCACCGCGGCTGCCGTCTGGGCGTCACCTATCCCGAGATCAGCGAGATGCAGGCCCGCGCCATTTTCGAGGCCGCCTGCGAGCTGAAGAAGAAAGACAAGATCGACTCGAAGCCCGAGGTGATGGTCCCGCTGGTGGGAACCACCGGTGAAATCATCAACCAGAAGCAGCTTATTGTCGACACTGCCAAGAAGGTGTTCGCCGAGTACGGTTTCGAGCTGCCCTACATGGTCGGCACGATGATCGAGATTCCGCGCGCCGCACTTATCGCGGACAAGATCGCCGAGTACGCCGAGTTCTTCAGTTTCGGCACCAACGACCTGACCCAGATGGGTTTCGGCTACAGCCGCGATGACGCGGGCCGTTTCCTGCCGGGCTATGTCGACATGAACATCCTGCCCGAGGACCCGTTCCAGGTGCTGGACCAGGAGGGTATCGGCCAGCTCATCCAGATCGGCATCGAGCGCGGCCGCAAGACCCGCCCGACCCTCAAGGTCGGAATCTGCGGCGAGCACGGCGGCGAGCCCAAGAGCGTGGAGTTCTGCCACCGCGTGGGCATGAACTATGTCTCCTGCTCCCCGTACCGTGTGCCCATCGCCCGCCTGGCCGCGGCCCACGCCGTGATCAAGGAGAAGGGCTCCAAGGTGGAAAGCGGCACCAAGTAAGCTTTCCACACTGGCAATGATGCTGTGAAACGAGCCGGCCCCCGGAGATTATCCCGGGGGCCGGTTTTGTTTTGTATTTACGGTTATTCGTTTTATAATTACTTTGTACCCCGGAGACACACCATGACCGCCACCGAGACAGTCAAGCAGAAACGCGAGGACATCCTGCGCCTGGTGCACGAGCGCGGGGCGTCCAACCCGCGTTTGTTCGGCTCCCTGGCCCGCGGGGAGGCGCACCCCGGCAGTGACCTGGACCTTCTGGTGGACCTCTCCCCCGAGGCCTCGCTGCTCGATCTGATCGCGCTCAAGCAGGATGTGGAGGCCCTGACCGGCTGCCGGGTGGACCTGGTTACAAGCGGGTCCCTTTCGCCCTTCATCCGCGAGAGCGTGCTCAGGGACGCCAGGCCACTATGAACCGCGATGAGATGTACCTCCGTCATATACTCGAATCGATCCGCCGGATAGAGACTTATGCCGCGGTGGGACAGGAGGAGTTCCTGGCCGCGACCCACTGGCACGATGCGGCGATCCGCAATTTCGAGGTGATCGGTGAGGCCGCCAAGAGGCTTAGCCCGGAGTTCAAGGACAGCCGCCCACATATTGACTGGAAAAGTATCGCCGGTTTCAGGGATTTTCTGATTCACCACTACATGGGTGTGGACTTGCCCGCGGTATGGCGGGTGATAGAGAAAGACCTGCCCGAGTTGAAGAAGATAGTCGAGGCCGCCCTGAAAGACACAACTTGAGACAGGCTTTTTGTAAAACCCGCCTGGCCGCGGCGCATGCCGTGATCAAGGAAGGCGGCGCCAAGGTGGAAAGCGGCACGAAGTAAGCACCGCTCCGTCCCCCTTTCGTAAAGGGGGATCGAGGGGGATTTACCTGTAAAACGAGCCGGCCCCCGGAAATCTTCCGGGGGCCGGCTTTGTTTTCACGCGTTTTCTTAACGGCCGCTCTGTTTTATTCGTTGATTGCCGTCTATTACCATGCCATCTTCGTGTATCGAGGCGCTGTGGTTGTTTCCATTGGATGACGGGTCGTAGGAGGGCCCCGCGGCGGTAGGGAGAGAATCCGCGCTGCATGCCACCAAGGCCGCAGTCAACACGACCAAAAACAGACCGATCAGTTTACGCATCTCCCCCCCTTGGTGTGAGAACTGGAATGCGGGCTGTTGTTTCGGCTTTCTCTTCTATTTCAAGATTATCAGCTATATTTGGATTGTCAAGCTTTTTTGATAATTTATCAATGTGTCTATTATCTGAAGAGTGTAATGGAACATCTCTTTTTAGATGGTCCGGCCTGTATTCGGAATGTGGCGGGACGGTTATATTACACACCCCGCCGGCTGCGTCGCCCTGGCCCTACCCCCGCTCCACCCGCACCACCCGTCCCTCGCGGTTGAACACGTAGGTCGCGCCGGACCAGCGCATGCGCCAGTCACCCAGAGGGGTGGCGGCGCAGCCCGGCGGGGTGTGTCAACAGCCGCCTCCCACGTCAGAGGACCACTCCGGCGCATACAAGTGGCCCTCTGGCGCAGCGGCATTCAGCAGCCTTATTTCCCGATCACGAGGATTGAGAAGCTGTCCGCGATCACTTTCCGTCTGTGCCGCAGGCCGGCTGTCGCCTTGGCCGGGGGCTGGGTGTATTCCGCCGCCGGCGCATAGACAATGTGCGTCGTGGGATCGACCGTCATCGTGCGCGACTCGCTCTGGGTCGTCACGGTTTCCACGACCTCGAACTTGCCCGGCGAGGTCTCCTGGACCACAGCCAACGTACCGTCCCCGCAGGAGGCGAAAGCCAGCCCGGTCCCAGGGTCGAACCCGACCCCGTCGCAGTCCTCCCCAATCGGCGCCGTGGCGATCACTTTGCCGGTTTCAGTATCCAGGACAGTCATGACTTTGTTGCCGCAGCCGGAATATATCCGGTGATGCTTGATGTCGAACCCCATTCCGGAGGGCTCCTCGCCCGGAGCGAGCGGGAACCTGCGGGTCACGGTGAGTTCGTGGCTGTCTATTTCGGCAACCTCACTCTTGTCCTCGATGTTGACATATACTTTGCCGTTGCCGTCAGCCCTCGCAAACTCGGGCTTGCCGTCCAGCTCGATCGTACCGGCGACCTTGCCGCTGGCGGCCTCGATGACCGTGGCGTTGTGGCTCCGGCCGTTAAAGGCGAAGACGCGACTGCTGGCCGGGTCATACAGGATGGCATCCGGGTTCGAGCCGGCCGGCGCCCGGTCGAGGACTTCAAGGGTCTTCAGGTCGAAAATAACCACCGTATCCGCCCGCCCGCAACTGATAAACCCGCGTCCGAGCTCGGGCGCAAGCGCGATTCCATGCACTCCCGACGTCCCTGGAATGTCGCCCGCCACCTTGCCAGCCGCGAGGTCGACCACAACAACGTGTGTGGCGTGTGAAACGTACAGCCGCTTCGCCGCGCCATCCACGGTCAGATAATCCCAGCCACTCTCGCCGCCCACCTGGATTCGCTGGATGACATGGTAGCCGGGGGACTCCGCATATAGGCTTACGGCAAAAGCTAAGCTGAAAAGCAACATGAGCTTTCTCATTCCACAACCGCCTTTCACTTGTACGTAAGGCTTTCGCCTTTACTCCGGTATTCGAGTACAACTCCCGGAATAGTTCCGGTTACACGGAGCATTATGCATAACTCTTTAAAGCTATCCCGTTCACCTCCGTTCCACCCGTACCACTTTCCCCTGGCGGTTGAACACATAGGTCGCGCCGGACCAGCGCATGCGCCAGTCGCCCAGGGTGAGAAGGAACCCGCATATCAGGGTGGCAAGAAGGAGCGGCGCGCTGAGTACGAAGCGCCACAGGTGGCGCACCCGCCCCAGACAGCCGTAGGCCAGGTGAGTCAACCCCTCCAGAGCGAAAAAGGTCAGCGGCGCTCCCCCGCCCCAATTCCAAAAGCTCCCTCCGGTCAACAGCGCCCCGGCCAGGGCCACGGGCAGAAAAATGTACAGCCCGGCGGTGAACAGGAACACCGGTAACCCGGCCAGACGCCAGATGTTGTAGTAATGCGCCTTGAGGCAGAGCACCTGCCGCCGGAACCAGCCGGTGGCCTGGCCCAGGCTGCGGAACGCCTCGTCGCTGTGCAGCATCAGGCCGGGCACGAGCACACTGCGCTCGCCGCTGCGGAAAAGTATCTCAGCCAGGGCCATGTCATCGGAGAAAGTCTCGGCCCAGCGCGGGGCCACGCCCAGGCGCGCGTAGGTCTCGCGCCGCAGGGCGAACGAGCCGCCCCAGACAAAATTGCCCTGCACCGCAGCCAGCACCGACATGTACGAGTACATGGCCGCGTTCATCAGCACGTGGGCCTGGGCCGCAGGGTCTCCGCGCTCGGGCTCGATCCAGCGGAACCCCGAGCTGACCGCAACTTTCTCACTCGCCAGGGGGGCCACCAGACGGCGCAGCCAGTCGGCGGGCAGTTCGACATCGTTGTCGGCGAAAGCCAGCACCTCCACCTCACCGGCGGCTTTCACCCCGGCCAGCATGTTGTGGTTTTTCTGGCTGCACGCGGTGGACATGCCCGCAACCACCAGATGCGCCCGCGGGTTGCCCGCGATCAGCTCGCGCAGGAACGGCGCGCCGGGGTCGGACTCCGCCTCGACCACGAAATAGACCTCATAGTCCGGGTAGTCCTGGCGCAGGGCCGAGCCGAAATGCAGGGCCGCCCGCTCTGGCAAGCCCTTGGTGGGGATAATGACCGCGCAGGATGGAGTGTAGGCAGAGGTGACGGTGGAATGGCCGCTCCCGGGGCCGCGGCGCTGCAGGACAATGGCGGCCAGGGCGAAAAGAAGCTGGCCCAGCCCGAGCGCTGCCGCGGCCAGGCTCACCAGTTGCACCCAGAGCGGAACAGCGACGAAAAGGGACTCCCAAAAGGCCTCAAGCATCCGTTTTCTCCACTTGACAGTCCTTCAAGAAGTCCCTCCGTTCGGTGTGTTTATCATCCAGGGAAAAATCACTTGCGCATTACGATCACACTGGCCTTGCCGTGCTCCGGGACCCGGAACAGCAGGGTGTCACCCTCGCGTCCGGCGGGACGGAGCGCGGCCTCGGACGGCTTGTCCGGCTGGTAGAGGGTGAACTTGTTGAAATCCCCGGCATCGGGAAGGCGCACGGCCAGGCTCAGCTCTGGCACCGTGCCGGGCACATTATGAAGCTCGCGCCAGATACTGACCATCACCACCATCACCGAGCCGTCCTCCAGCCGGAACACGTTCCCGTCGGTCATGGGCGGCAGCTCAAGTGCGCGCGGGTGGAAAACCCATTTCTTGCCCTTGAGCAGCTTGAACAGGGGCAGATAGTTCTGCTCTATGGCCAGGGCGCGGGTTTTCTGCGCAGCCGCGTATTCGCCATCCCCCGGCGCGGGTGCGGGGAACGCGGAATAGAAATAGCCGTAGCGCAGGCAGTTGAGCAGCGTGCGCTCGGGGTGCTGCCAGGCGCGGCCGTCCAGGATCATGCCGTGGCGGTTCAGGCAGAGGTAGCTCTGCGACACCAGCCAGGCCGGCTTTTCCTCATCCGGGGTGTCCTCCTTGGCCATGATCCCGTCGATACCCTTGCAGCCGGTGACCATGGTAGGCTTGTTGCAGGTGATGAAGCGGCCGCTTTCGTGCAGCAGCGGGCCGATGTGCTTTGCCATCATGCGCTCGTACATGAACTCCGGGAAATAGGCCGGCTTGTTGTTGACCATCGTGATCCCGTCATCGTGGGCGAAATCGAAACGGTAACTACGGCCGTAGACATCCCAGAAAAAACCGGCGATATCGGGGTAGGTCTCCACCATCTCGCGGGCCTCATCCGCCAGGCCCTTGCCGAACGACGATTCCGGGTCGGAGTTCATCAGCCAGCAGGCCTGGCTGTCGGGGTAGCTGGCGCCCTTGTAGGCGTTGATCGTGTTGCCGTTCTCGTCCCGGGCGATGCTTTCCGGGTACCTCTCGCGGGCGTACCACCACTCGCTCTCGGTGGTGTTGTAGTAGATGAAACAGCCCACCCCGGCGGCCTTGGTG
>JAJFUG010000172.1 GCA_021372515.1 bacterium | reverse complement strand
ATTAAGACTCCGTAAACACTTAAGATTGACGCAGAGTCGCGGTTTGGACGAGTTCGCGGCCCCCGCTGGCTTTGCTGCTTTGGCCGAAACCAAAGCAGAAATGAGACGGTCAGCTTCAAACTGCAAGTTCCTAACCGGACATTGCTGGTCTTGCCCGAAAGGACATAAAAACCCTTATGCACTGTGGCTATTTAGTTCACTCAAAGACCTGAATCTCAGGGCCGCCCTGATTCAGAGGCATAGCCACATTCATGAACTGCCCCGGCCTGGGGCAGCTCCAGGGACATCGCTGTGACAGGCGTCAGTCGCGGTTCTGTTTGTTCAGGTCGTGCAGACGGTCGGTGAGGTTGGAGCACTTGAAGTAGGATTTCATCTGGCCGCCGGGGGTGATTATCTCGATCTTCACCTGGCCCATGAACTCGCACGAGAATCCCGGCTCCAGGCTGTTGCGGCAGTAGATGGTCCTGGGCAGGGCGTTGCCGCCCAGGTGCGGGTAGGCCACCGAGCATTTGTAGGGGCAGGTTTCCAGGATCGAGCGCAGTTTCTCCTCGTAGTTCTCCACCAGCACGCTGTCCAGGGCGAACATCCCGGCCAGCGTGGTCACCGCATCCCAGGTGAACGCTTTCCCGCGGGTCAGCTTGACCAGCGCGGTGAGCACGTTGAGCAGTCCGGTGCGCTGTCGGAGTTTCTCCCCGGCCAAGTGCACCTGCACCGGAGTGAAACTGAACCTCACCCGGTAGGGCATCAGCGAGATCATCTCGTCGACCAGGTCGGCCAGGTACATGATCAGCCCGGTCTTGCTGGGCGGATTGTCGAATTCGATACGGTGGTGGGAGGAGATCAGCGAAATGATCTCGCTGCGCGTGTGCGGCAGCAGGTTCACGTTCTGCTCGGCGAACAGGCGCGCGGAGTGGTCCTGGTGCTCGCGGATGAATTCCTCCAACTCGACCGAGCCGGTGTCGTCCAGCTTTTCCAGCTCCGGCCAGAGCTTCGAGCGCAGCATGCCCATGTCGTGCAGGGAGGCGGCCATGCCCAGGTTGACCAGTGAAACGATGGACAGGCGCATGCGCAGGCCCAGGCTGATCGCCAGCAGGCAGACCCGGATGCTGTGGTCCATGATCTGCTCGACCCGGCTGTTGCCCCTGGTGCGGTTGAGCTGCAGAGAATAAAGGTTGGTGATGATGTCCGGATTGGAGACGATCTTGTCCATCACGCGGAGGACTTTTTCGCGTAACTCCTCCGCGCCCATGAAATTGGGGTAATCCTTGCCGCTGGTGATTGTTTCCGCGATCCGCGCGACATGCCCGTCCAGGATGGACTTGAGATGTCCCAGGGTTTTTTCGTCGGCCTTCACCTGAACCCGGTTCGGATCGGGGCTGAGCTGCGCGGAAAACTTCTGGATCGACTCGATTACATCCTCGTTCAGACAGCCGCCGTTCAATTCCTTCCGGGTAATAAGAAAGCTTCCGGCGCGCAGCCGGATATCCTCCAGTAACTCCATGCCCGGTATGAGATCATCCACGAGTATCTGCAAGCCTGCCTCACCTGAATCCCGTTCCTGTTCGCTTTCCCGTACCTATCATATCTGTCGATCACATTCGGACTGCGGCGGACGACCACTCCATATGCTACCAGACCCAGACTGGCAGAGCAATAGGGAATACTCCGATTTTATGCCACGGATTATCTGGCAATTATTATGAATAGCTGGCGTTAGACCAAAGAGGGTCTGGAAGGGGGGAGTCAGGCATCCAGGGCCGCCAGGTTCATTCGGATGGCGAGCTTGGTCAACTCGGCCACACTGTGAATACCGGTCTTGTCCATGATGTTCTGACGGTGGGATTCCACGGTCTTGATACTGATCCGCAGGGACTCCGCGGTCTGACGCGTGGACCTGCCCGCCGCGATCAACTGGAGCACCTCACGCTCACGCCGGGTCAGGCCGGATTCCGCGCAGGTGCAGCCGTAAAACGAAAGCTGACGGAGATAATCCTCCACCACCGTCACGGTCACCATGGAGCAGAGATACTTGCCCCCGGCGACCACCGATCTGAGGGCCAGATCCAGCTCATCGAAGGAGCAGTCTTTCATCAGGTAGCCCGCGGCGCCGGCCTGAAGCATGCCTACGATCGAGCGGCGGTCCGAGTGCATGGACAGGGCCACCACCTTGACACCGGGCACTTCCTTCAGGATTTGGCTGGTGGCCTCGATCCCGTTGAGCCGCGGCAGGGTCAGGTCCATGACTACCACATCCGGGTGCAGTTGAACGGCCATTTCAACCGCCTTTTTCCCGTCGTCAGCCTCGCCCGCCACCTGCAAGTGCGCCAGTTTTTCGATCAGCGCCCGTAGCCCATCGCGCACTATCTTGTGGTCATCCACCAGCAGAACGCGGATAGGCATCCATACTCCTCCTTGAACCCGTCTCAGCCGATCCCTGACAATCAGGCAGGATGAACACCCTGCAACTTATCAGCAATATCAAATATAACATCCTTTTGGTCATTCGGGAAAGAATTCTAAGCACGCGCCCGCACCTCCACACGACCTGGCTCCGGGGGTGAAGCTCCGGAAAGTTAACAACGCATGGCGCATAACGCAAATATGTGTTATGTTGAAATTATTACGGATATACCCGCTTTCTGACAGATTGTCGTTCCCCGGCGAGCAGGCCGGCGCCTGGGCGGGCATGAGCAGGAAGGGAGGACTCTGGCATCGGGGAATCCCCTAAAAATATGGATAATCACGATAAAACGGCAAGATTACTTGACAAAAAAAAAGGTCGGATTTAAACTTCGGCAGTTATCCACCCAATCATGGAAGGATTATGACATATGCGCGATCTGCTCACCCCCCGAGAGTTGGCCGAGCTGTGCGGGGTCTCGCCTGACACGGTGAGGTCCTGGTGTTTCCGCAAACAGATCAAATTCGCGACCACACCTGGAGGTCACAAGCGTTTCCGCCGTCAGGACGTCCTCGAATTTCTGAAGGAACGCGGATTTCCCATCCCCCAGACAGACAAAATTTCACCGATCAAGGTGCTGGTGGTGGACGATGAGGAAGGCTTCCGCAAAAGCCTGGTCGGAGCGCTGCAGAAAGAGACCGCGTTCAACGTGAAGGAAGCCGCGGACGGTTACGACGCCGGCCGGATGATCGGCGAGTTCGACCCGGACGTGCTGATCATCGATCTGGTCATGCCGGGAATAGACGGGTTCAAGGTCTGCCGGGACATCAAGAACCGGGAGGAAGAGGAACAGTGCCGGATAATCGCGGTGACCGGGTATCCGGATGAAAATATTTTCAAGCGGGCCCGCGAGTCCGGAGCGGATGAATGCCTTTCCAAGCCGCTGGATGTGACTACGCTCATCGACCTGATCCGCAGCCAGTTCCAGGCTCCGGCTCCGCGCCGGGCGCGCGGCCGCCGGGCACGCCGTAATATAGGTTGATCTCTGACCGACCGTGGTCACGGGTGATTCCACCGGCGCTGCCAGCCAGGGCAGGCAGGCCCTGTGACGTCGGCGTCTCCGAAACGAGCCGGTATCGACCGCTCCGGATGGACAGTTCATATTTACCCCCCCCCTCCCAAACCGGAGACGCAACAGAGCCGGTCCCCTAAGATTCCGTGGTTGTGTTTATCGATCCAACCCCATATTGTTACAGTCTGTATGAGTACCCGACCGGGCAGGCGGCCCGGTCCGGGCCGCCTGCCTGAACAGCGGGAAACGCTGACAGAGCAGAGCACCACACCTTCCCAGCAGTTCCACGAGATCGGAAAAGCGAATGCCCCCGCGCGAGACCGAAATCGAGAGGCTGAAACAGCAGGTGCGGATTCTGGAGGAACAGGCGCGCCAGGGGCGGGAAGCTCTCGAGCGCCTGGGACGGGTCCAGAAGCTGTACGAAGATGTTGTGCACCTGAGTGATCTCAACTCGCGCAACATATATTTACTGCAAGCCGCGATCAACATGCCCCAGCTCTACCTGGACCGCCAATGGCGGATCATGGGGTATTCCATCGACTTCCTCCTTCTTTTCGAGGGCATCGCAGAACTCAGCCGCGAGCATCGCCACCTGGCCGACTTTCTGGGCGCGGAGGGCTTCAGCCGGATCGAGGACCATCTGGCCCGCCTGAGCACCCTGGAACAATTGCCCTACGATGAGGGCGGGGACTGGAACCTGGTCTACCAGGGGCCGAACGCCGGCGAAGCGGTCGGACGGGACTGGGTCCCGTTCCAGAACGACCCCCACTGGGGGCTCGAAACCCGTGGAGGCCGGGTCTGCCTGGTGCATCAGTCGCACATGGAGGACTTCAAGGACTGCTACCTGATGAGCGCGGTCGAGTACGGCGACAGTGTCAGCGACCTGAAAGTGACCTACCGTCTGCGGACCCCCGAGCAGGATGAGCTTCTGCGCGACATCTCCCTGGTGATTTCCAGCGAGTCCGGCCGGGATGGAATCCTGCCTGACATAGTCGGGTATTCCATCTGCACGGCCTCCCACGGCAACATCATGGCCCGGATCCAGAAACAGGCCGCGGACATCGTCTCACAGCCCGAAAAACTGGATCCCGGCGCCGAGTACGAGGTCACGGCGGAGCGCATCGGCGGGCGGATCAGCCGGCGGCTGATCTGTCTGGCCGATGGATCGCAGGCCCCGCCGCTGGTCTGCTACGACTCCAGCCCGATCTACGACCGCCACCACCACCTCGGCTTCTCCACTTTCGCGGGTCAAGCCGAGATATTCGACATCCGGATTTACACCCGCCCCTCGCGTTTCCGTATCGAAAACCTGCGCCTGGATTTCTATGCAGAGCTGAACCTCAAGGAGCCTTCGCTGGCCGGACGGATTTTCCGTCTGCGCCTGGGCCCGACCCACGAGCTGGGAGAGTCTTTTCAAACGCTCCTGTTCGAGGACATCACCGCTCGCAAGCAGATGGAACTGGCCCTGTCCCAGAGTGAGGAGCGCTATCGCAGCCTGGTCGAGATGATAAACGACGGGATGGCGCTGCTGGATGAGAACGGGCGGACCACCTTTGTCAACCGGGCCCTGTGCGAGATGACCGGTTATTCCAAGGAGGAATTGCTCGGGAAATCGCCTGAATTCAGTTTCGATGAGGCGGGACGCGAGGCTTTCCGCAGTAATTTCGACCAGCGCCGGCTGGGCTCCAGCACACCCTACGAGGTGGGAATAACAACCAAAGAGGGGGCCCGCCTCCACCTGCACGTCAACCCGCGGGCGCTGTTCGACGCGGAGGGCGTTTTCCGGGGCAGCGTGGTGGTCCTGCGCGACATCACCGAGCGCCGCCGCACCGAGGAGGCGCTCCAGCGCAGCCGGGCGCAGATGCGGGCCGTGATCGACGCGATCAAGAGCCGGATCATCTTTGTCAACGACAGCCTGGAAATCGTCCTGGCCAACCGTTCCGCCGCCCGCGACCTCGGCCGTCCCCCGGAGGAGCTGCCCGGCCTGAAATACTGCGAACTCTGGTGCAGCCACGGGGAGGACTGCGAGCAGTGCCTTCCGCGCAAGACCCTGGCCAGCGGATCGAGCCAGCAGGCCACCCGGTTCGTGCCGGGCCTGGACCGGAGGGTGCTGGACATGCGCAGCGACCCGGTCTACAACCACGTGGGCGAGTTGCTGGGGGCGGTGATCATCATCGAGGACATCACCTCGCGCAAGCGCGCCGAGGAACTGCTGCGCCAGAGCGAATCCCGCTACCGCCTTCTGTTCGAGAACGCGGGCAACCCGATCCTGCTGGTGGACTACGATGGGGTGCTGCAGATGCTGAACAACCTGGCGGCCGGGTACCTGGGGGGACAACCGGAGCGGTTGGTGGGCCGCTCGATCTTCAAGGTGATGCCGCAGAGCTTCGCCCGCAAACGCCTGGAGGTCATCCGGCGGGTGATCGAGGAGGGCAAGCTCCAGGTCGAGGAATTCCAGCTCAACCTGGAGGGCGGGCGGCGCTACTGGTTCAAGGCCATCATCCAGCCCTACGGGTTCGCCAAGGGGATCAACTGCGCACAGATGATCCTGCACGACATCACCGAGCTCAAGGAGGTCCAGCGGGCCCTGAAGAAAGAGCGCGACGGTCTGGAGGTACGGGTCTCGGAGCGCACGGCCGAGCTGAGGCAGTCGGAAAGCCGTCTCCAGGAGCGGCTCAAGGAGCTGACCTGTCTCTACAGCATCCGCCAGGAATGCAGCCGGGCCGGGGCGCCGGATGAGACCCTGCGCTCCTGTTGCCGCCACATCCGCGATTCGCTGTCTGATCCCGAGGACAAGCTGGTCAGCCTGAGCCTGGACGGGCGGCAGATAAGCCCGTCCGGAGACGCCGCGCGCCAGGTGATGACCGGGCTGGAATGCGAGCTGTCGCCCGGGGGACGGAAACGGGGCGTGCTGAAAGTCTGTTCCCTGCACGGCAAAGGCGAATTCCTCCCCTTCGAGCACGACCTGGTGCAGCAGGCCGCCGCCTGCCTGGCCGATTTCATCAGCAACCGCGAGCTGGAGGACCAGCTCCTGCAAAGCGAAAAACTGGCCGCCGCCGGGCGTGTGGCCGCCGGGGTGGCCCACGAGATCAACAACCCGCTTGGCGCGATCAAGAACGCCCTGTACGTGCTGCGCCACGCCGTGGCGCCCGAGCACCCGGACTATCATTACCTGGGCATGATGGACAACGAGGTGGACCGCATGGCCTCGATCATAGTCCAGCTTTACGACCTGTACAAGCCCTCCTCGCGCGAGCACCAGCGGATCGATCTGGTCGAGCTGGTCGGCAGCGTGCTCAAGATGCTGGGCACCAAGATCAGCCGTCAGAAAATAACCGTCCACACCGTGTGCGGGCGGAAAGACCACTACCTGTTCCTGCCGCGCGACCAGGTGATCCAGGTGCTCTACAACATAATCCTCAACGCCGTGCAGGCCATGCCCACCGGCGGCGAGCTGACCCTGAGCTGCCACGGCGCGGCCGACAGTCACGAGCTGTCGATCCAGGACACCGGACCCGGCATCCCGGATGAGGTGCTGCCGCGCATCTTCGAGCCGTTCTTCTCGACCAAGGCCGGCGACCGGCTCCCCGGCCAGGGCATGGGCATGGGCCTGTCGCTCTCGCGCTCGATCATGGAGTCGCTGGGCGGCAGCATCTCGGTGGCCACCCGGCCGGGCCAGGGGACCACGTTCAGCCTGCATTTTCCACCGCCCCAGGACAAGAGCGCCGGATAGAGTTTTTCTGCTTCGTTTCGTCGAAAGCAGCAAAGCCTGCGGGGGCAGATACAAGACACAGACATGAGCCCTCAAGGGGCACGGCATGCCGTGCCCGGAAAATCTTTTCGTCCTTTCGGTCTTGCCCAGCAATGTCCGGTTAGGAACTTGCAGTGAGAAGACGAAAGACTCTGTTCTGCTTTGGTTTCGGCCAAAGCAGCAAAGCCAGCGGGGGCCGCAAACTCGTCCCAACCGCGACACTATTTCTAACTATTGTGTTCGCTAAGTATCGATTCCGCTCCCGCGTTGCAGCGGCGGCGCTGCCGCGCAATCGCCGCCAAACTATAGCAATCTGTCCAACCGCGCCTTTTCCTGCACGATTACACGCTGCCCTGGCGGGAGGCTCAGACATGCGCGGCCCCTTAAAGCAACTGAAACGATCCAGTGGTCGTTAGAGTTATACGCCCTCTGACCGATTCCTTTCCCCTACCCTCTGGCATTTAGTCAGATTACGGTTACCGGGATCATAGTGTAAGGCGCCGTCTTCGGTCTAAAGCCGCTGGCAGGGTTTCAACAACCGCCCGATTCGATTATATTTCCGCCTGCGCCGGAGAAACGCCGTCAAATTGCACGCCCCCCGCGGAGGACGAGATGAAACGCGGCCTGTTGATAGTCTGTGTCGCCGCGGCCAGCCTGGCCCCGGCCGCGTTGAGCCGTCACGCCCCGGGCGCTGTTCCGGCGCGGAGTGACGCGGGACGCGAGCCGGCCACCCGGCTCATCTCCATGGCCCCCAGTGTCACCGAGGTGGTGTTCGACCTGGGCCTGGGCTCCGAGCTGGCCGGGGTGACCCGCTACTGCGACTGGCCCCCGGAGGCGCTGGACAAGCCGCGTATCGGCGGCTACCTCGACCCGAACTACGAGGCGATCCTGGCCCTTCAGCCCGGGATGGTGCTCCTGCTGAGCGAGCAGGCTTCCCGGCGGCCGTTTTTCGCCGAGTTGGGCATCCCCACCCTGATCGTTAACCACAGCAGTGTAGGCGGGATACTGAATTCAATCACGGAGATCGGCCGGGCCTGCGGGGCCGACTCGACAGCAGAGCGACGGGTGAGCGAGCTGCGCGCCCGGCTCGACCGGGTGCGCAGCCGTGTGGTGGGCCTTGCCCGGCCGCGGGTGCTGGTCACCGTGGGACGGGGCCTGGTGCAGGGCGCCCTGGGCGACATGTACATCTCGGGCCGGGACGGCTACTACGACCAGTTGATCGAGCTGGCCGGCGGGACCAACGCTTTCCGCGAGCGCACCGCCGCCCTGCCCTCGATCTCGGCCGAGGGCATCCGCGAGCTCGACCCGGAGGTGATCGTGGAGATGGTCCCCGAACTGACTCCCGGTGGGCCCACGGCGCAGGATTTCATCGACTCCTGGCAGGACATCGCCCGCGGGGTGCCGGCGGTGGAGCGGCGCCGGGTCTACGTGTTCACCGGGACCTGGGCCGTGCGCCCAAGCCCGCGTTTCATCGACCTGCTGGAGCGGCTCGCGGCGGTGATCCACCCCGAGGCCGTGGCGCTGCAATGAACGATTCCACCGCGATAAAGCTGGAACAGTTCTCGTTCCGCCTGGGCGGGAGCACGATCCTCGACCGGGTGAGCACCGCGGTCCCGGCGCGGGCGTTCCTGTCGGTGGTGGGGCCGAACGGCGCGGGCAAGAGCACCCTGCTCAAGTGCCTGAACCGTATCCTGCCCGCTCCGGCCGGGATCAGCCTGGATGGCCGGCCCCTGGCCAGCTACACCCAGCGCGAGCTGGCCCGTCTGGTGAGCTACGTGCCCCAGGCGGATGGCCGCCCGCTGCCGTTCACCGTGGAGGAATTCGTGGCCATGGGACGTTACCCCTACCTGACCGCCCTGGCCGGCCTTTCGGCCCATGACCGCCAGGTGGTGGCCGAGGCGCTGGAGCTGACCGGCAGCGACAGTTTCCGCGGGCGAGTGTTGGGAAGCCTTTCGGGCGGCGAGCGCCAGAAAGTGCTGATCGCCGCGGCCCTGGCCCAGGAGGCCGAGATCATGCTGCTGGACGAGCCGGCTACGTTCCTGGACTACGGTCACCAGGTGGAGGTGCTGGCCCTGTTGGGGCGGCTTAACCGCGAGGCCGGCAAGACAGTGGTCATGGTGACCCACGACCTGAACACGGCCCTGGAAAGCTGCGACCGCGTGCTGGCCCTGCGCGGCGGGCGGGTGGCCTATGACGGCGCCCCGGGGGGGCTTCTGGACCCGGCCCGGCTGGAGGAAATCTACCGCACCGGCTTCAGGTTCGTGCCCCAGCCGGGGCGCGAGCTGCCGCTGATCCGCCCGGAGGGCCTGCCCGGATGAAACGACCAGCCGCCCTGCCCCTGATTGTCATCCTCTCCCTGGCCGTGACAGTCGCCGCGCCTTTTATCGGGCCGAGAGAGCTGCCCCTGCAGAGTATCCTGCACCCGTTCTCCGGCTCGGTGGAGTCGGAAATCTTCTGGCGCATCCGCACCCCGCGAGTGCTGGTCGCGTTCCTGTCGGGGAGCGCCCTGGCCACGGCCGGGATGGCGTTCCAGGCGATGTTCCGCAACCCGCTGGCAACACCCTTCACCCTGGGCGTAGCGAGCGGGGCCTCGCTCGGGGCGACCCTGCTGGTGGGCCTGGGCCTTTCGTTCAGCCTGCTGGGAGTGCCGGCCGGCTCGTTCGGGGCCATGGCCGGGGCGCTGCTGGCCATTTTCCTTGTCTACTCTTTCACCCGGGCCAGGCAGGGCTTTTCCACCTCCACCCTGCTGCTTGCCGGGGTGGCGGTGAGTTTCTTCTTCTCCAGCCTGATCCTGTTCGTCCAGTACATGAGCGATTTCACCAAGAGTTTCCAGATACTGCACAACCTGATCGGGGCGATCGAGGTGGTGGGTTACGGCCAGGTGTACCAGCTCCTGCCTTTCGCCGCCACTGGCGTGGCGGTGATCGTGCTGCACAGCCATGAGCTGAACCTTCTGGCCACGGGCGAGGACCTGGCCGCCAGCCGCGGGGTGAACGTCGACAGCTCCAAGCGGGTGATCTTTTTCGCCGCCTCGCTGATGGTGGGCGGGGTGGTGGCGGTCTGCGGGCCGATCGGGTTCGTGGGCATGATGACCCCGCACATCTGCCGCCTTCTGCTGGGCCAGGACCATCGCAACCTGAGCGCTGCCGTGGTGGCGTTCGGCGGAGGCTTCCTCACCCTGTGCGACACCCTGGCCCGCACCCTGATCGCCCCGGCGGAATTGCCCGTGGGGGTGATCACCGCGCTGCTTGGCGGGCCGTTCTTTTTCTGGCTCCTGCTGACCGGCTCGGCCGAACGGGGAGTAATCTGAGCCAGCCGCACGGGGGGAAACCGCTCCCTGGACCGCTGGCTTCATGTTCTCTCGGCCGTAACCAAGGGAAAATTAAAGCCTTCCGGGCACGGCACGCCGTGCCCCTACGATAGAAAGACTCGCCTTTTGTAGGGGTGAACCTTGTATTCGCCCGGCATGTCTTTCCGTCCTTTCGGTCTTGCCCAGCAATGTCCGGTTAGGGAGTTGCAGTGAGAAGACGAAAGACTCTGTTCTGCTTTGGTTTCGGCCAAAGCAGCAAAGCCAGCGGGGGCCGCAAACTCGTCCAGACCACGCCTCCGCTTCGATCTTAAGTGTTTACGGAGTGTTGATACCGCTCGCGCGATGCAGCGGCGGCTCTGCCGCAAATCGCCGCCGCGCTGTGCGTCAATTTCAGCCCCGGCCGTTTCACGTTCGATTACACGCTGCCCTGGCGGGAGGCTCAGACAGGTGCGGCCCCCCAAGGCAACAACGGCGGCCTGTCAGCCGCACGAGGCTTGGCTTTAACCCAGGATCGAGTCATTCCGATACG
>JAJFUG010000171.1 GCA_021372515.1 bacterium | reverse complement strand
AGGAGCACAAACCCGGCGCACAGCAATAGCCCGGCGGCAGCGTAAACATTCGGTTGTTTCAGATGAAGAAGCCGTGCTACGAGGAAGGACACCAGGGAGAGAACAAGCCCGGCGGCTGTGACAACGGTCAGGTCCGGGCCGGAGAACCGATGCCCCAGATACACCCCGGTCCCGGTCAGGAGCGCGAACACCAGCGCCGGGGCCCGCCCCCCGCCGGAACGCAGAGAATCTTTTTCGAGCCTGTCCGCGTACATGAGGCGCTCTCCTGCCGGAACACTATTTAAAGTCTTGCTTTAATTCGTATCTATATCTTCTCCACTTTCAAGCTCATACCTGTACTGCCAACCACTTTCGCCCGGATGATCTGTCCGCGCAGGGAGCTGTCCGCGCTCAGGTAGGCGCTGAAATGACGGCGGGTCCGTGCGAGCCAGGTGGCGCCGCCGCTCTTGGCCGGGCTCTGTACCAAAACCTCCAGCTCCCTGCCGCGCAGGGCGGTCAGGGCGGCCCGGGTGTGCTCGCGTTGGAGCTCGATCACCCGGTTGAGGCGGGCGGTCTTTTCCTCCAGGGGAACGCTGTCGGCCAGTGATGCGGCCCGGGTGCCGGGGCGCACCGAATACTGAAACGTGAACGCGTAGTCGAACCTCACCCGCTCCATAAGCGAGAGCGTGTCTTCGTAATCTGTCTCGCTCTCACCCGGGAACCCGACCAGGATATCCGTGGTCAGGGACAGCCCCGGGATACGCTCGCGCAGGCGCTCCACCCGCTCCAGGTAGTAGTCGCGGCCGTAGCCGCGGTTCATCGCGGCCAGGATACGGTCCGAGCCGGACTGCACGGGAAGGTGCAGGTGCTCTACCACTTTATCGCACTCGGCCATGGCCTCGATTATGCTGTCGCTCAGGTCGCGCGGATGGCTGGTCAGAAAGCGCAGCCAGGTGAGCCCCTCGACCGCGTCCAGACGGCGCAGCAGCCTGTCGAACCCGACCTCCCCCCAGCGGTAGGAGTTGACATTCTGGCCCAGCAGGACCACCTCTTTCGCTCCCGCCTCCACGGCCCGCCGCACCTGGCGCTCCACCACGGCGGGTTCCACCGAGCGCTCCCGCCCGCGCACGTAGGGCACGATACAGTAAGAGCAGAAATTGTCGCAGCCGCGGGTGACCGGCACCCAGGCGCTGGCCGGGTCGCTACGGGTGGGCAGAAGGTCGCTGTAGTTTTCGGACTTGTCGAACTCCGTGGAAACCACCGTGCCCCGGCCGTCGCTCACCCGTTCGAGCAGCTCGGGCAGGGCGCGGTAGCTGTCCGGCCCCAGGACCAGGTCGACCCAGGGGGCTTTCTCCAGCAGGGAGCCGCCCAGGCGCTGTGCCATGCAGCCACAGACCACCAGAAGGCTGTGCGGGTTGTGGCGGCGACGGTGCTTTAGCTTGCCCAGAAGGCCCAGCACCCGCTGCTCGGCATGCTCGCGCACCCCGCAGGTATTGATCAGAAGGATGTCCGCCGAAGCTCCATCCGCGGCCCGCGCAAGGCCCTGTTCAGCCAGAAGGGTCTCGATCAGCTCGGCGTCGCTGAAATTCATCTGACAGCCATATGTTTCTACATAATAAGTTTTAACATGATTCATCTAAAGTCATACCTCAATTGTTTGCTGTCCCGGTTTCACCCCAGAGGCCATCGCGCCAGAGACGGGTGATCCTTAATTCGAACTGTTCCTCCGGCACGGGCGGAGCGCAGTAGACCCGCACGTAGTTGTCGGCGCGGCAGGCGAGCGTTCCCTCGGCCAGTGTGGTCTCGGCCAGCACGGGCAGGTTCGACCCTAACATGGAATTCCGGAACGCGACGTTTTTCTCGCCTGAAAGCTGCCGCAGAGCGCGCACCCGCTCCCGGGCCAGAGCCGGACCCACCTGCCCCTCCAAGTCCGCTGCCACTGTGCTTGGGCGCGGCGAGAACGGGAAGGCGTGAAAATAGGTGAACGGCAGTTCTTTCACGAAAGCGTAGCCGGCCCGGAACTCTGTCTCGCTTTCGCCCGGAAACCCGGCAATGAGGTCGCTGCCCAGGCCCAACCGCGGCACTTTGGCGCACAGGGATTCCACCTGCGCGCGGAACTCGGCCGTATTGTACCAGCGTCCCATGCGCTCCAGCACGCTGTCGCAGCCGTGCTGAAGCGGCAGGTGCAGATGACGGCAAAGGCGGGGCTCCGAGGCCAGCAGATCGATCAGAGCGCTGTCCAGCTCGCCCAGTTCCACGCTGCTCAGGCGGATGCGCACCCGGCTCGTACCGGCCAGAAGAGTTTCCACCAGTCGAGTCAACCCGGACTTCTCGCCCGGCTCGGCGCCGTAGCGCCCGATATGAATTCCGGTCAGCACCAGCTCGCGGTGGCCCGAGGCCTCCAGGGCGCGCGCCTCGGCCAGCACCTCTTCCAGCGGACGGCTGCGCTCGGGGCCCCTGGTGCGCGGCACGATACAGTAGGTGCAGCGGTTGTTGCAACCGTCCTGGATTTTAAGAAAGGCCCTGGTCCGGGCCTGGGTGTCCGAGATAGTCGCACCGGCCGCCTGGCTGTAAGCCCGGCTTTCGCTTACCGAGCCGCTGTACTCCAGGGGTGAGTCCTGAGCAACCCCTTGCCCGGCCAGCCCGGCCAGCACCTCTCCCAGGCGGAATTTCTCCTCCGTGCCCAACAGAAGGCGCATGTTGGGCAGGTCGCGGAACCGCGCCGCGCTCACCTCCACCGAGCAGCCCAGCACCGCGATGGCCGCCTGCGGGCATTCGCGCCCGATCCGCCGCACCCACTGGCAGGCCTTGTCCTCGGCTCGTCGGGTCACGGCGCAGGTGCTCACCACCACCCAGTCAGCATCCGAGGGTTCAGTGACCACCTCGATCCCCTGCCCGGCCAGTGTCTGTTCGATCAGGGCCGTGTCATACTGGTTGGTCTTGCAGCCGAACGTGTTGAAACAGACTTTCATCTCCAGGCTCCCCAAAAGAGTCCGCACGGAAACAACGGCCCAAAGATAAGCCTTATGCCGGTCCAAGTCAAACCGGCAGTCGCCGCGGCTTGACCCTCCGCAGGACGGACTGTATCTTGGAGACTGACAGAAGGTTCGCTTATCAACGGACAAGGAGTGGGTGAATGGGAGCGGATGAGATTTTCGACCTGGTGGACGAGCAGGGCAAGGTGATCGGGCAGGCGCGTCGCGGCCAGGTGCACGGCGACCCGCGGCTGATCCACCAGGCCGCGCACGTGATAGTCGAGGACAGCCGGGGGCGGATATACCTTCAGAAACGCGCTCCGGACAAGGATATCCAGCCGGGCAAGTGGGACACCTCGGTGGGTGGGCACGTGGACACAGGCGAGAGCCCCGAGGCGGCCGCGCACCGCGAGATGGCCGAGGAGCTGGGCCGGGAGCCGGAGAGCCTGGAGTTCCTGTACCGCTACCTGTGGCGCAGCCCGGTGGAGACCGAGCTGGTGAGCACTTTCATGTGTCATCACGACGGTCCGTTCTGCCCGGACCCGGTGGAGATTTCCGAGGGACGGTTCTGGGGCCGTGACGAGATTCAGGCCGAGCTGGGCCGCGGGGTGTTCACCCCCAATTTCGAGGCTGAATTTGCCCGGTTCTGCGCCCTGAAACCGAAGAGTCAAGCCAGTTTCGATTCGGCAGAGTGAGGCCCCCCCCCGAAACGAACGTAGGGGAGGGTTTCAAACCCTCCCCTACCTATTTATTCCTCAACCGACCTCAACCGATTCTGCACTACAATCTAATTCACACTTCCCCTATTTGCTCAGCTCCGCAGCCACGGCGCGGCGCAGTTCTAGCAGCTTCCTCGAATCCAGGTGATGGAAACTGAGCGGCCAGGCCGTGGGATCATCCGCGAACGGGGTGAGGGCGCGGCGCAGCTTGAGGTAGCTCCAGCCCTTTTTCGTGGCCAGCAGGTTCAGGTACTCGATGTCCTGCTGCGCCCGGCGGATCGCCTTGAGCCGCATACCCGGCAGCGCGCCGTCGTAATTCTTCCCGCTGCGCGCGTAGTTCTTCCCGCTGTAGTAAACCGACAGGTCATTCGGATTGAACCAGTCGCCGCCGCCCATGACATCCCAGTAAGGCAGCGCGCCGGTGGCCCCGATGGCCCAGAGGGTGAGGAAATTCTCCTGCAGCTCGATCAGGCGTCCCGATACCTTCGGTGAGCCGCCGTAGCGCCAGTGGTTCTCACCCGGCAGACGGCGCATGCGGAACATGGCCGTGGAGGCGCAGCCCAGCAGGCCGGAGTTGTCCCACAGGTTGCACAGGCCGTCCCACAGGCCGCGGGCCAGCTCGGGCTGCGAGACATCCGTGCGGTAATGCAGCGCGATATCGTTCTTGCCCGAGGCCAGGTAGCCCTGGCGCACCAGGTCCATGTAAAAGCGGTTGGCCTCGTAGTCATCGTAGTCCACCGGCTCATCCAGCAGCCAGAACGAGCTGCCGTGGAGCTTGTAGGGCATGCGGAAAAACGGCACCTTGTAGTAGTACTTATTGTTGAAGTAAACCTGGAAAGCGGTGCCCTTGAAGCCTTGCTTGTCAAAGTGTTCGAAATACTGGCGCACCACAGAGGAGAAACCCTGGCAGTACTGCCTGTCACAGGCCTCGGCCGGAGAACGCGAGGTCTTGGCCCACTCGGCGAAATCCACGCGGCTGGCCAGCTCTTTGTAGTCGCTGTAATACTCCTTGAGCGACATCGGCCAGTCCTCGTTGAACGGCAGGTAGATGTGGGTCAGGGGCTGGCCCTGGCCCGGGCCGCGGTAGCCCATGGCCGGGGTGAACGCCTTGCCGCTCAGATAGGGACCGTAGCGGCTGTCCCACTTGCTCCAGTCGCTCACCTTGACCGCGGCGCCCTTGCCGGCCAGATCGGGTGCGGCCAGCATCTGCACGGTCCCGTCCTGCTCGTAGGGCAACACGTTCAGCGTGGAGCGGTGGGCATGCCCCACCTGGTAGAAACTGCGCTCCACATCCAGGAAACGCTTGGTCTCGGTCTGGATGTCCACTCCTGAAACACGGGTCATCCCGTAGGCGTAGCAGTTAAGATCGATGGGCCAGGTGGGCTGGGCCGGGATGGTGAACGGCAGCACCTTGAGCATCAGGATCAGGAACGCCGGCTGTTTCAGCTCATCCGCGGTGACTGTGATTTTCCCCTGGTACAGGCCCGGCTTGGTCCCGGCCGGGACGTACAGGTCGGTCCAGACCGACTGCCAGCGCTGGAAATCACCCATGTTGTCGCGGGTGGGCAGGTTGAACGACGGGTCGAACGGGGCCTCCAACGGCAGACAGGCATCGCCGTGCCAGGCGGCCTTGTGGTCCTTCTGTTCCACCAGTTCCCAGGGGCCGGTCAGTTCCTCCGGCCGGGGCTCGACATCCAGGTACCAGACCCGGAACAGGCTGACATTGCCCGGAGATTTTATCTCGCCCGGGTCGCCCGAGAGGTCGCTCAGGCTCACTTTCACGTTGGTCAGCTTCGTCTGGCCCAACCGTCCCAGCAACAACTGGAAAGCCGCCACCTCGCCGCGTCCGGCCTCCAGAAACACGGTGCGTTTCCCGCTCGACCAGGCCGGGTTCTCGCGCTGGAAAGCCTCGTCCTGTGCATAGTTTTCCTCATCCAGCAGCACACCACCGCCCACCGGGTCCACCTTGGCCAGGTCGGGGCAGGCCCACAGCTCGAGCTTGTCCTCGAATGCGACCGCTTTCCCGGCTCCAGCGCCGGACTCCAACGGCGCAGCGGCCAGGGCGGCGCTCTGCAATTCGGGCAGGGTCAGCTCGACCTGGGCGAGCGGCCCCAGGTTGCCCGCCTCATCCATAGCCCGCAGCGCCACGAAATAGTGGCCGGCTGGGATGTCGAATATCCTCATTTTCTGGAGCGTGCCGGGCGCCTCCGGCTTGGGGACCAGCCAGAGCGGAACCCGCGCGGCGCTGTCCCAGGCGCTCTGATCTATCTTCGAGGCGGCGTAGCGCACGTCGTAGCCCAGGGCGGCCCCCCTGGCGGCCCCGTCATCCCCGGCGGCCTTGAACGAGAGCGTGACCGAGGGGTCGTAGGGCTCCACCTCGGCCACGGCCAGGGCCTCGACCGCGCCCGGGGCGGTATGGTCGGCCGGGCCGCCCTCGACCTCCAGGTAGGGCCGCAGGGCCGGGTCCTGGATGTCGCCGGTGTACATGAACGTGTCGTGGGAGTCATCCGTGACATAGGGCACGGCATCGCCCTTGAGGGTGAGGCCCTCGGCCACCTGGCCCTTGTCATCGGTCAGGACCAGGCCGTAGGACAGCCCGCAGGCCAGGGATTCGACCAGCTTCGGGTCCACCGGGACGCGGATATGCACCGCGCGGCCGCTGTCCGCCTCGCTGCGCTCGATCATGCCGGGATCGACATGCCAGTAGCGGGCATCCGGATGGAACCAGCTCACGCTGTAGACTCCGCTGCCCGGCCAGCACCACAGGTCGCCGGGAGCGGGATGCGCCGGGTCGGACGGCTCGCTGGCCCAGTTCCAGCTCGCCCCGCCCCGGCCGGTGGCGCCGTTGACACCCCAGCCCTCTTTCCAGGGCGCCAGCACCGTGCACAGCCCCAGGCCGTAAAGGTCGCCACGGGCCAGGAACAGGTTCAGCCAGGCACGCTCCACGCTCCAGCCGCGGATCGCCTTGCTGTCGAAATCGCCCAGCCAGGCCTTGGTCTCGAACCCGCTCCAGTTCTGGTTCTGACGCAGCGGCACCGTGACCGAGGCCCCGCTGTTGTCATCGTAATGGCCGCGCGTGGAGGAAAGTCCGGTGTCCATTGTCACCGGCAGCGTGGCTTTCTCGGCCGGAAGAGCTTGCGGGACAAGCAGCAGAAGAATAAGTGCAAGACGTCGCAGGTCCATCTCGTTGTACCTCCCGGCTGGTGACTGTGAAGAACATCAGGATCGAGGTGAATGTATCGCTTGCCGTCGTTCTATCAACGAACCCAGCCCGCAGGTCCGGCCTCGCGGACAGGATCGAGCGCTCAAAATACAACGCCCCCCCTCTTAGTTCAAGGGCTTGAACAAACTCGGGGTCCGCTGCCCAGCTCAAGTGCTGACAGAGTTCCAGGCTTATTCCCACGGAAAGATTTTATTCTTGTTCAGCCGTGGGCGTGACGATAAATTAGGCCTCTGTTTCCTCCGACCACATTCGCCGACAACAACCGTTTTCAGCCTTAATAACCTGACCCCGGAGCTGCGGCATGGAACTGGGCACCATGAATTTCATTTTCATCGACTGGCTGGTGATAGTCATTTATTTCATCCTGATCCTGGGAATAGGACTCTACTTTTCGAAACGCGCCAGCAAGAGCATGGAGGATTTCTTCCTCAGCGGCCGCGCCCTGCCCTGGTGGGTGGCCGGCACCGCCATTGCGGCCACCGGGTTCGCCGCGGACACGCCATTCATGGTGACCGAGCTCGTGCGGCGCGATGGCATCTCCGGCAACTGGTTCCTCTGGTGTTTCGCTCTGACCAACCTGTGCGCCACGTTCGTGTTCTTCCGCTTCTGGCGCCGGGCCAGAATCCTCACTGAGCTCGAGATCATCGAGGAGCGCTACGAGGGCCGCTCGGCCAGTGTGCTGCGCGGGTTCCAGAGCATTTTCTACGGCATTGCCTACAGCTCGCTGAACATCGGTTTTATTATGCTCGCAATGCAGTCGTTCATAACCGTACTACTGGGGTGGAACGAGTATTTATCGCTGGCCGTCCTGCTGTTCGTGACCATGTTCTACGCACTGGCCGCCGGTTTGTGGGGCGTAGTGGCCAACGAGGTGGTGCAGTTCAGCATCGCGTTCCTGGGCTCGGTGTTCATGACCGTGATGGCGGTGAGCGCGATCGGCGGCCTGGGCGGGATCGAGACCAAGCTGGTCTCGGTGTTCGGTGGCGAGACCACGCAGAGCCTGCTCAGTTTCCTGCCCACCGCGGGCGCGCACAAGCCGTTCTCCAAGCCGGGCAGCGAGCTGACCTGGCCGCTGTTTTTCACCTACATTTTCTTCCTCTGGTGGTCGAGCGAGAAAGCCGACGGCAACGGGATGTTCATCCAGCGTATCATGGCCACCAAGAGCGACCGTCACGCGTTCCTGGCCGGCATCTGGTTCAACATCGTCTACTACGGCTTCCTGATGTGGCCCTGGATCCTGGTGGCCCTGATCTCGCTGGCCGACTTCCCCACCCTGACCGACCACAAGCTGGCCTACCCGCTGATGATCAAGAAATACCTGCCCGCCGGGATGCGGGGGATCATGTTCGCCGCGTTCCTGAGCGCGTTCATGTCCTCGGTCACCGGTCTGATCAACTGGGGCTCCAGCTACATGATCAACGATTTTTACAAGCGCTTCATCCGTCCGGACGCCTCGCAGAAACACTACATCTGGGTCGGACGGCTGGCGATGCTGGTGGTGCTGGCTTTCGGCATCCTGGTCTGGACCATGACCGATTCACTGGCGGATGCCTGGAAGTTCATGGCCGAGTTGTTCAGCGGGCTGGGCGCGGTCTGGATCATGCGCTGGTTCTGGTGGCGGATCAACGCCTGGAGCGAGATCACCGCCTATGTTCTGTCCATTGTGGGCTGCGTGGTGATCAACGTGCTCGAACTGAACGGGATCGCATTCTCCGAGGGCTACCGCTACATGTTCATCTGCCTGTTCAGCGTGACCGGCTGGATCAGCGTGACTCTTCTCACCAAGCCGGTGTCGGATGAGAAGCTCAAGAATTTCGTGCGGAAAGTCAACCCCGGCGGGCTGCTCTGGCGTCGCATCACCCGTCAGGTGCCCGAGCACGAGCTCCCGGCCGGGCCGCCCCTGGCGTTCAACATCATTTCGTTCGCCCTGGGCGCGGTGGCCTTGTTCTCCTTCATCTTCGGGACCGGCTCGATCCTGTTCGGCTCGTATTTCAAGGGCGCCGGGATGATGTGCCTGTCAGTGGTCCTGGGCGCGGTGATCTGGCGGCTGGAGATGTTCCGCCACGACACCGAGCAGACACACCTGGCCGCCCGGCAGTAGGGCCGGGAGAGCCTCACACGGGACAGCGCCCTCAGGCCACGCCGACCAGCTCCTCGGCGAACCGGCGGGCGCTGTCCTGCTGCATCGGGCCCAGGTCCAGGGGCGTGCGCAGGAAAGGCACCACCAGCTCGGCCGCCACGCTGGCCTTGCAGAACTCGGCCATGCGGCGGAACATCTCGCTTATAAGGTCGCTGTTGCCCTCGCCGGCGTGGTCGTAGGCCGTGACCAGAAGGCCCAGGCGCTTGCCCGCCAGATGTGAGCGGTGGGTCGCCGGGTCATCCGTGCCGCGCACCAGGCAGAGGTGACGGTCGATCAGGGGCTTGATCTGGGCCGTGAAATCCCACCAGTAGAGCGGCGTGGCGTAGATCACCGCATCCGCGGCGATCATCTTGCCGAACACCTCCAGCCCGCGGTCGTGACGGGAGCAGACCAAATCCTCCGCCGGGCTGTTCTGGCAAAGATGGCAGCCCGAGCAGCCCTCCAGGCCCAGCGCCGGAATATCCAGGCGCTCCACCGTGTGCCCCGCCTTCTGCAGGCTCTCCTCGACCCATTTGAGCACCCGCGCCGTATTCCCGTTTTTCCTGGGGCTGCCAAGCAGCGACACAACCCGCAGCGTCCGCATTTCGATCCCCTCTCTGCAGTCGGATAAATTTCAGCTTGCCATTGCTTAAGGAATCAGCACCGTCTCCACACCCAGCGGGGGCGGTCCGCCCGCCTCAGCGGCCGAGCATTTCCAGCAGCTTCGCCCGCGCCGTGTCGTAGTCATCCCCACGCTGCGACCAGGGCACTTTCGCGTTCATGTTCACCTCGCTCATCGCCTTGGGCACCACCGAGTGGATGATCTCCAGCACGGCGTCCCGCCCGGCTTTCTGCTCGGCCAGGCGCAGAAGCTCGAAATCCTGCTGGCCGCGGCGGATGTTTTTCAGCCGGATCGAGCCGAACAGATGGTCCACCCCGCGGTCCTGGTCGGTGAAGAACGGCTCGCGGCCCGGGTAGAACACGACCCCATCCCCGTTGCCGAACGTGGTCGGGTTGCCGATAAAAGTGACCGGGTCCACGAACACGTTCTGGGGTTGGCCTGCGCGCGGACCCGAGCCGTTGTGTATCCAGTGCGTGCCGTGCCAGAGGAACCAGGTGTTGATTCCGTACATGTACTTGATCCAGGCGTTTACCCGGAGGTCCACCGCCTCGTCCTCAAGGATATGAGAGCCGTAGCGCGGTCGGCTGCCGTTGTAGAACCAGTGGTCCTTGCCCTGGCTCTGCAAAGCGGCCAGTTTATCCAGCGGCACCCCGTCACCGCCGGCCCAGAGGTCGATATCCTTGTCCAGCTCGGCGGTGTAGGGGCGAGTGATGAAAATCGGCAAGCGTTTGCCCGGACCGGGATTGTAGTGTATCCAGCCGGCGCGCTGCTCGATCCAGCTGAACATGTCCTCGCCCGGCTCATCGATCAGGTACCAGAAATACCTGACCTGCGGGGCGTGGGCCTCGAACCAGTTCACCCAGAGGTCGGAGTTGCGGTAGGTTTCGCTCCAGGTGTCGCCCATCACACTCGAACCATACATCCCGATTGGGAAAAGCTTTTCCCCCTGTCCCTGGCCGGGCCCCTGATAGCCGGCGGCCACGGTGAACGCGCTACCGTCAAGATACGGCGCGTAGGCTTCCATCATAGTGCTGTCGAAAGCCGAGTAATGCACGCTAAACCCGCCCACCAGATCAATCCGGTGACGGTGGGCGGTGTATTTGAGCATTCGCTCGATCTCCTGGCTCGACATGTAATCGCTGTAATAGCGCTCCACGATGTCGTGGTAAAGCCAGACATTCGAATGGGTGGAATCGGGCAGGAAATGCGGCAGAAGGGTAATCTTGACCGGGAGCGTTTCCACCTCCCAGCCCTGGGTGCGCACCCGCACGGTGCTGTAGTAAACCCCGGCCGGGTGGGTGACACTGTCGCGTGGCAGGTAGAGGTCGAACCAGAACCCCTGGTTCTGACGGGGTTCGATGTCGAGGGGGAAACCGCCCAGGCCGGGCTTCGAGTCCGGGGTGATCAGGGCATCCGGGATCCAGCCGGTCATGTGCGCCGGGGCCGAGGCGGATGAGCCGTAGGACCAGTAGAGAACGGTAGGGTTCACCACGTGGAGGTAATGCTCGCTGAACACCTCCACGTAACCGCCGGGTCCGTACTCCGGCCCGCCCGCGCCCCCAATCACCGGCCCGCCCTCCATCCTCGCGGGTGGGTCCATCCGGATATCCACCTGCGAGGACCCGAGACTGTCGGACTCGCAGATCACCTGAAAAGCCAGCACCTCGTTGTACAGGCCGCTCAAGCGGATCGTGTCGCCGTCCCAGACCCCGTTGCCGTGGCTGGAGAGATGGTCCAGGTTCTCGCGGAACACCTTTTCGCCATCGCCCAGCGCCCAAACCCGTCGGAACGGGCTGGAGAACAGCAGCGTATCCGGCTTGACCGCGCCCGAGAGGACACGCAGCATGGCCAGCAGGTCGAACACCGTCACCTTGCCGTCGCCCGAGCGGTCCAGGTCGGCGATCCGCCTTATACGTGCATCCGCGGGACTGCCGCCGCCTACATAGCGCAGCAGGCCCAGAAGGTCGAAAATGTCCACCCGCTGGTTTTCATCCAGGTCGCCGCGCAGGACCGCCGCAGCGCCGCCTGCAACCTGAGTCTGTGGATAAGCGGCGATGGGCAGGAAAGCGAGCCACAGGCCCGTGAGCCAAAGCCAACCAATACGTCCGCGCATGGAGTCCATTGCCGGTTTTACTTTTCTGTGCTGGATTGTCCCGGAGCATAAAACGGCGAAACCGTGCTCACGCTTTTAGTTCAGATTTTCCTGAGAACCGCGGCGATAAGACGGGTCATCCCGGGTTCGGCCTTGCCAGCCGCGGCGATGATCTCGTCGATCCCTGTCGGTGTCAGGGCATCCGGCAGGCACAGGTCGGTGATGATCGACAGGCCCAGCACGCGCATGCCGGCGTGCACGGCCACGATCACCTCGGGCACGGTGCTCATGCCCACCACATCCGCCCCGATGCCGCGCAGGAAACGGTACTCGGCGCGGGTCTCCAGGTTGGGGCCCGGCACGGACACATATACGCCGCGGCGCACCGGGATGCGTTCCTCGATCGCGGTCTCCTCGGCCAGGCGGAGCAGTTTCTTGCAATAGGGTTGAGACATGTCGGGGAAGCGGGACCCCAGGCGGTCGTCATTCGGCCCGATCAGGGGGTTCGAGCCGAGAAGGTTGATATGGTCCTCGATCAGCATCAGCTCACCCTTGTTCCACTGCGGGTTCATCCCGCCGCAGGCGTTGGAGACCACCAGGGTTTTCACTCCCAGGGCGCGCATCACCCGCACCGGAAACGTGATCTGGCGCATCGAGTAGCCCTCGTAGAAATGGAAACGCCCCTGCATGGCCACCACGGCCTTGCCGCTAAGCCGGCCGAACAGCAGCTTGCCGGAGTGCGACTCCACCGTGCTGGAGACGAAATGCGGGATTTTGGGATAGGCGATCTCGTGCTCCACCTGTATCTCGGCGGCCAGTTGTCCCAGGCCAGTGCCCAGGATAATCGCCACCTCGGGCTGCATGCCGGTCTGACCGCGCACGGCCCCAACCGCCTCCTGAATCTCCTCGTAAAGTCTGTCCGCCACTGGATGCCCCTTGTCTTAACGGTTCTGTCTCTCTGTCCGCAGGAAACCCTATTTCTTGCGGCCGCCTTTTTTCCCGGTCTGTTCCGGCTCCTCCGGGGTGTCACCCCAGAACACGTCCGGCTTGCCGTCCTCGGCCGGCTCCCCGGTCCCGCCCCAGCTCAGGGTGGACCCGTTTTCCGGATTGTCCTCACCCGAGCCCGCAGTCACGGAGTCGAACCCCACCGCTGCCGGGGCCTCGCCACGCCCGGTTTCCCTGGCGCGCAGGAACTCGCCCAGCTTGCGCGACAGACTGGTCACCGAGTCCTCGCGCTCCTGCCCGGAGGCGCGCTCGAGCTCGGCCTCGAAACCCCTGGGCGCCTTTTCTTTCACCGGTGCGGCCTCAGCCGCTGCCGGAGGCGTGTCCACCGGGGGGGCTTCCTCCGCGGCGTCGCTCTCACTCTCCGGCTGCTCCTCGAAATACCCCTCCGAGAAATCGTTCTCCCGCCGGTACGGCTCCGGGGTGATCTGCCGCCGCACTGCGGCCGACGGCACGGCCGATTCCTCCTGCAGCAGTTTCCACTGGCTGGCCACCAGGGAGCGCATCTTGACCAGGAACGACTGCTTTTCCTCCTCCAGGTGCTCCAGCTCGAATTTCATCTCGCGCAGACGGGCCCGGGCGGAATCCAGAATGCGCTCGGACTCGACCTCGGCCTTGGCCACGATCAGCTCGCTCTCGCGCTGGGCCGCCTGGCGGGAGGCCTCACCGGCTTTCTGAGCCATAATGAGGGTCTCGTTGAGCGTACTCTCCATGTTCTGGTAGTTTTTCAGCCGCTCACCCAGCTCGGTCAGACGGTTTTTCAGCTCCAGGCTCTCGCGCAGCGACTCCTCCAGGCTGTCGGCGGCCGCGCTCAACAGCCCGCGCACCTCGTCCACGTCGTAGCCCTTGAACACCCGTTTCAGGTCCGGTTTCCGCAGGTCCAGTGGAGTGATCTTCAAAGTCACCTCCCCTTATTAGTTTGGTCAGTAGCGCGGCCCGAAAATGGCCGTGCCAACCCGAACCATGTTCGCTCCCTCGGCGATTGCGATCTCGTAGTCCGAACTCATGCCCATGGACAGGATGTCCATCCGCCAGGCAGAGCCGGCGTTGCTGCGGTAGCGTTCGAACATGGCGCGCAGTTGCCTGAACGAGGCGGCGATCCGCGCGACCGAATCGGTCAGCGGGCCGATGGTCATGAGGCCCCGCAGCTCCAGGTTCGGCCGCGTGGCGATGTATTCCAGAAGCCTGTCCGCGCCCTCCGGCTCCACCCCGGACTTGCTCTGCTCCGCCGAGGTGTTCACCTGCATCAGCACCGTCAGGCGCGCCCCGTTCTGCGCGGCGCACTCATCCAGGGCCAGGGCCAGGCGCTCGCTGTCCACCGACTGCACCAGGTCGAACAGCCCCGGCACGAATTTGGCCTTGTTACGCTGAAGGTGTCCGATCAGGTGACGGCGCACCGGGCGGACCAGGCGTGGAACCTTTTCCTGGGCCTCCTGGACCCGGTTCTCGCCGATATCGGTCACCCCGCAGGCCAGGGCCGCCTCTATCTCCTCCATGGAACGGGTCTTGGTCACCGCGACCAGGGTCACGCTGCCAGCGGCCGCTCCGGAGGCCTCCTCGGCCCGGGCGATACGCGCACGGACATCTTCGAGATTTTCACGTATTCTCTGGATCATATTCCTTCCGCGGACAATACTACGGGCCGCCGCCGCAAAAAGCAAGGTTGCACTCAGCCCGCAGCGGCCACGGCCTGACTGTCGATGAAAGAGATAAAATCCCGGCCGTAGCGGGCCAGGAAAAAAACAAAGGCCAGGGCGCGCTCCTGGGGCGCGCCGCCGGGCCAGAGGCCGGCCGCCGCTTTTTCCAGTTGTCCCAGAAGGATCTGGTCGTGCCCACGGGCGGCGGAGGAAATTCTTTTCTCCAGGCGCTCCAGGGATGAGCTGATCGCCCCGGCGGTGGAGACTAACGGCCCGGCCAGAGTCGGGTCAATCCCGGACAGAAGGGGCTTTATCGCCTCCAGGCCCTCGGCATTCTCGCGTCGCAGGCTGTCCAGACGGGCGAGGATTTCTCCCAGCGCCGGGTCGGAAGCCAGGATACGGTCGGCCGCGGCCCGGGCCCCGGCTTTGAGATCAGCGGGAGTAAGGGAATACTTGTCGAGGACTTTGCGCACCCGGGCCTCGAGCACGAACCCGGCCAGACGGGGATAGATCAGCGGACGCTCCAGAGCGTGCAGAGCGTACAGCGGACCCATCTGGCCGTAGTAGCTGATCTCGCCCGGCCCGGCCACGTAGGCCAGGCTGCCCAGGACCCGGCATTCCAAAAGCGGACGCAGCAACACCCCGGGGCTGAAAGACTCCGGACTTTCCGCCAGAAGGGTCTCCAGCTCTTTACGGCTCAGCCTCTCGCCCGAGGGTTTGAGGCTGAACGAGCCGTCCCTCTCCCCCAGGACCAGCTTTTCGCGGCTGCCCTCCCGCAGAAGGAACAGGTTGGTCTCGCCGGGCAACGGTGTCACCTGCTGCGGGTAGCCCTGGGCCTCCAGCGCCCGGCACTGGGCCTGGAACGAGTCGAACACGGCCCTGGAGTCGAAAGCCTCGCGCCCGAAAAGCTCCGCTCCGGCACGGCGCAGCTCCGGCGTGGAGGCCTCCAGCACGAACAGCCCGTGCTCTCCCAGCAGCGCGGCGACAAGTGCACCGAACCCCCGGCCCAGGCTGGCGGCCGGAGTGTAGCTCTCGTGAATGATGGCATCCAGCCAGGGGCGGAACTCGCTCTGCGGGGCCAGGCCCTCGAACGCGGCATAGACCGTCTGCATCTCCCCCCCCGGAACGAGCGCCCCGGCAGGGACCCGGTTTCCCGGACGCGGGGTCAGGCCCAGGCTCTCCAGGCCACCCGTTGCGGAGGGCAGGCCGAACGCGCGCATCTCCTCGAAATCGTGGTCCTCCTCCGCGTTCCAGAACACGGGCAGCACCGGCGCGTTAAGCAAGGCCTCGTAACGCGCGGCCAGGCGCACCGCGGTCAAGGCCTTGTACAGGATGTAGAGCGGTCCGCCGAACAGCACCGGCTGCTGGCCGCTGGTCACGACAAACCCGCCCTGACGCTCGAACCGCTCCAGACGTTCGGCCCCCTGGGCTGTCAGTCCGAATGTCGGCTGGCGGCGCAGGATCGCTGCCACGCGCGCGCGATCCAGGCGTTTGTCCACCTGTGCGGCCAGCGCCCGCACGCGCTCCATATCATCGTACCGGCCGCCGTAATGCGCACAAGCTCTCGGCTCGCCGGCCAGGTAGTCCCGCACCAGGCGGTTCGGCGCTGGCAGGGCGGCATGGAACAGCAATCCGGTTTCGCTCACTTTTTCCTTCCTATGAGGATAAGCCGCTTCGCGGCATCGTTGTAGCCCGAAAAGTCGTAATCGCCGAACACCTCCCCCACTTCCAGCCCGGCTGCCAAAAGCATGCCCTCCATCTCCGCCCGCGAGAACAGCCGCACCGATTCATCGTAGCGTTCGGTCACGCCGCCCGGCCCCTCGACCAGCACCTCTTTCTCCACCCGGAGGCTGTCCGGGCTGATCCAGCGCCGCTGGCTCACCCGCGCCCCGTCACGCTCGAAACTGTCATTCGGCCTGAGCGTGGCGATCACCTGCGGACGGTTCATGAAATCGATCAGGAACACGCCCACGGGCCGCAGGGCCCCGGCCAGCTCGGCCAGCACCGCCGCGTTCTGACGGTCGGCGTCGAAATAGCCGAAACTGGTGAACATGCTCAAGGCCAGGTCGAACGAGCCGGCAAACGGCACCGCTCGCATGTCCGCCCGGACGAACGCGGCTTGCCTGCCATTCCCCACCGCCCGGTTGAGCAGCTCGGCGGACAGGTCCAGGCCAGCCACCCAGTGGCCCTCGGCGGCCAGCAGACGGCTGTACCGCCCTGCCCCGCAGGCCAGGTCGAGCACCCGCAGCGGAGGTCCACCCAGCGGGGCTGCGGCGTGACGGATGAGCGCCAGCACGGAGCGCGCCTCGGACTCGTCCCGGTGGCTGTACAGGTCAAGATAACGGCTGCCGAATGTCTTTTCGTACCAGTTCATCTATATAACCCACTCTCTTTTTCGGGCAACTCCGGCTCCGGCCAGGGGTGCAGGCCGGGAAAGCGCGGCCACTGCGGCCGTTCCAGCCGGAAAAGGTGCGTGGCGCAGCGGCAGTCAGAGGCCCCGAACCGGGGCGCCGCCGATGTTGCACCGGGAAGCCCGGCCACGGACCGGGCCAGCTCGCACTCCAGGCGCGCTGCGGTTTCCACCACGGCGAAACACTTCCCGACCGCCAGCGCCGAAAGCCAGTCGATATGCCAGTGCGGACTGTCCACCGGGCCGAAACGCCGGTGACGGTCCAGGCGCGCGTTAAGACCTCCCAGGGCGCTGCCTGCATAAATGTAACAGCCCGGCCCGAACCCGAAAACCCCGAGCCGACCGATTCTCAGTGTATGGTCCCGCTCCAGCAGGAAACGGTAGAGGTACACCCCTTTTACCAAGGTTTCACTTATGGTAGGGCTCCCCCCGCAGGATACTGTCGGCGCGGTAGAGCTGCTCGATGAGGATCAGCCGGGCCAGCTCGTGGGGGAAAGTCATGCGCGAGAGCGAGAGCACCCAGCCGGCCTCTTTCACCAGAGAGCGCTCCAGGCCCAGCGCCCCACCGATCAGGAACGCCACCCGCGAACGCCCCTCCAGGCCCAGGCGCTCCAGGCGCGCGGCCAGTTCCTCAGAGCTCACGGCCTCGCCTGTCGGGTCCAGGGCCACGAGGAAAGCCCCCTTGGGGACATGCTCGCGCAGGCGCGCGCTCTCGCGCTCGATCACCCGCTGCGCCTCGGAAGCGCCCTGTTCCTGGCGCACCTCTTCCACAACCAGGCTCGTCCCGCCGCGGTTCAGCCGACGGGCGTACTCCTCGCACAGTGCTGCCACGGAGCGGTCGCGCAGCTTGCCCACGGCCAGAATATGATAATTCATGCAGTCCCCGTCGGTTGACCGGTTCAGCCGTCCCTGCCCCTGCCGTAAAAAGGGAACAAAGCCGCCCGCCGGATGTAGAACCGAATGAGCGGCCGGGAGGGGCGGGGTGTGCGGAAAGGTCCACAGGGCGAATTTAGCGCCTGCCGCAGCCGCAGTCAACGCCGGGATGGTTTGACTTGCGCGTTCGGGGAGCTATATTGTTAGGAACCTCAAGTAATTAGTCACTCTCTGGCCAATGTCCCGGAAGCGGAGCATGACCGATATTTCTTTCCCTGTCAGGCTTCGGTGTCTCATCCTCGCCGCCGTGACCGTGCTGTCGGTCTCCCCGGCTTTACGGGCCGAGGAACACGCCGGCTGGTTCAGCGACGACCAGGCCGAATGGCGGGTCTACAAGGCCGACTACGGCCGCAGCTCCGCGCTGGACCCGGATATCCGCCTGCCCCTCGAGGTGGTCTGGAAGAAGCGGGACGCCCGCTCGATTGGCAACACCCCCTGCGCGGCCGACAGTTTCGTCTTCGTCGCCACCCGCGACCGCCGTCTGCTCTGCTACAACCGCGACACCGGCCGCCAGGTGTTCCTGCGCACTTTCAAGGGCGCGGTCAGCGGCGCGGTCAATATCTCCAACCTCAAGTTCTATTTCACCACCGACCTGCCCGACGGCCGGGCCTACGTCACCGATATAAACACCAAGCACAAGTATCAGAACCGCAGCTACGGCCCCGCGGATGCCGCGCCGATCCTGGAGAAGGACCAGCTCTACCTGTTTGTCCAGACCGGCCGGGTGGTCTGTATCAACCCCGAAAACGGGGTGCGCCAGTGGCAGACCCAGCTCAAGGGCACCTTCGAGTACGCCCCCGTGTTCGAGGAGCCGAACCTTTTCATTCCGAGTATACAGGGAACGCTCTACAAGGTCGAGGTGGAGAAAGGCCGTCAGGTGGGCAAGCTCGACCTGGGCCACACCCTGTTGGGCGATCTGGCCTCGGATGGACGGAGGCTCTTCCTGTGCCTGAGCGACGGCCGGGTGGCCTGCGTGGACATGGAAAGCCTGGAGAAGGTTTGGGAGGTCAAGACCGGCCAGCATTTCTTCTGCGGCCCATCCTGGCAGGAGGGCAACCTGTTCCTGGCCTCGCGCGAGGGCAAGCTGATCCGCCTTTCGGCCGAGGACGGCGCGGAACAGTGGCGGACCAGCCTGGACGGGGTCTCGATCAGCACCCCCACCCTGGCCGGACGGTACGTGTTCACCGCCACCAAGAGCGGACAGATGGCGGCGTTCGACCGGGACAGCGGGGAGCGCCTCTGGCAGAACACGATCAAAGAGGGGTTCAGCGCCTCGCCGCTGGTTTACGGACAGTACGTATTCTATTGCTCGGATAGGGGATCGGTCTATGCTCTGCGCCCCAAAACGAATTGAGTCCAGGCCAGTGTTCGGGCTCTGTCTGGGTCTGTGCCTGTGCCTGGCCGCAGCGGCCGCTTCTCTGCGCGCCGAGGATGCTCCCGGGCGGCTGACCCTGGTGCCGGACAGCGGCGTGATCCTGCTGGATTACGATACCCTGGGCGTTTCCGGGACCACCACCATCGAGATCACGCCCGGCGAGCACCTGCTCAGTTTCTTCCCCTCTTTCAGCGACACGCGCTGGGCGCACCGCTACCTTGAATACCCGTTCTCACTGGGGCCCGCAGGCGAGCGCACGATAGACCTCACCGCCTGCCGGGTGTTCCGCTTGCGCACCGAGCCGCAGGACGCGCGGGTGGTGTACCGGGGACGGACCCTGGGCCGCACCCCAGGCGACTACCTTCTGCTCACCGGACAGGGGGACTCGCTCACTTTCAGCCTCCGGGGCTACCTGGCCCGCTCGTTCCGTCTGGACGACCTCGGCGCCAGCAATGACCTTGTCTACGCAGCCCTCGAACAGTCCAGCGAGGTGGAAATCGAAAGCCCGGAGCTCGAAACGGCCAATGTGCTATCGCCGCTCAAACAGCTCGCCCAGCCGCGGCTGCTGATTTCCCTGGGCACAGGGGTGGCCCTTCTGGCCACGGGCGTGGCCTACAACAAAAAAGCCGACGACAGCTACGAGCACTACCTGCACCTGGCCGGCTCGGCGGACCGGGAGAAAGCCTACCAGGACGCGCTGCACAACGACCGTCTGTCCAAGGCCGCTTTCATCGCCGGGAATGTCTCAATCGGCGCGTTCGGCTATTTCGTGATCCGCAAGCTCGTGATCCGTCGGCCCGGCAGCGCCGGCAGCCGGAGTCCGCTCTCCCTGGTCAACTCGGCCCGGGGATTGGAGCTTTCCTACGAATTCTGACGCCTTACGGCGCATGGAGATTTGAGGTGCCGGGACCGTTCCAAAATAAATACCCACTGCTCGCCGCGCTGGCCCTGTCCGCCTTGCTGGCCCTGGCCTGCTCGGACCGTCCACGCTCCAACCCGTTCGACCCGCGGAACCCCGACCACGAGCAGCGGCTGGCCGGTTTCAACGCCCTGGCCGGCAACAACGAGGTGCTGCTCTACTGGGACCCGCTGGATTACGAGGACGTGAAGGGCATGCAGGTGGAGCGCGTGACTGTGGGGAACACGGATACGACCGTCATCTCCGACAGTGTCCTGGCCCTGGACAACACCAGTTTCCGCGACCCCCAGGCCAAGAACGGCACCACCTACGAGTACCGTCTGCGCCTGTTGCTGAAAGACAGCGAGGAGCGCCCTGTGACCGAGAACGACCGGGCCACTCCCGGGCCGTCTTACCCCTGGGTCTCGAACCTGGACCGGACCGCGGTGACCCGTCTGACCCCCGATTTCAGGGATGAGCGCTACGATATGGAGTACAGCTTCAATTTCGTGCAGGACATCCAGGTCCGCCCGGACAACAGCGAAATCTGGGTCCTGGACGCGGTTACGGCCAAGATATACCGCTTCTATTTCGACGGCAGCTACGTGCCGGATCAGGGGAACCTCGGCCAGACCGCGGCGTTCCGTTTCAACACGTTCAACCACGCCCTCTGGATCGCGAGCTGGGCGCTCAACAGCACGGTTTTCCGGCTCAGCCGCGCCGGCGAGTTGGAGGTCAGTTACCGCACGGATGTGTTTCCGACCTGGATCGAGCTGGATTATAAGTACGATGGGGCCTGGGTGGCCACGGATGAGAACAGGATGCTTTACCTGGAGTCCAACGGAGCGATACGGGAGATCACCCATTCGGCTTTCATCAGCCCGGAGAAAGTGGTCTCCGGAATCAGCGCGAACAGCCGGGCCTGGGTGCTGGACTATGACGCCAAGGCGATATTCCACCTGACAATCGATGATGTGGACTGGAACCTGAAGATTTTCAGCAACCCTCAGGACATCGCCGCCAATGACGACGCCACTGTCTGCTGGGTCGCGGACATGGATGCGGACATAGTCTACGAGATCGACGACCTGAAAAACATACGCGCCCAGGTCCACAACCTCGGCCATCCCACCGATCTGTTCTGGGACAGGCTCGACCAGAGTCTGTATGTCACCGGCGGCGACGGCACCATAAGCTGCCTTCAGAGCGGTGGGACAGTGCTCTGGCAGACCCACCTGAACAATCACCCGGGCCAGATCGTGGTCCAGGATTTCAACTGATTAACGGTGGCTCAGCCGCGGCGGTTGAGCCAGGCGCAGACCAAGGGGTAGACCCGGTTGCGCGGCGCTCCAGTCCTGGCCGCGGCCAGGACCGTGAGTTGCTTTGCGCCCAGGTCCTCGGCCTGCGGTAAATCATCCAGCAGCGCGGCGATCTGCCCGGCCAGGTCCAGCGCCGGTTCGGCCGTCTCGGCCTTGCCCTGCCCCTCGATCAAGAGCACCACCTCACCCCGGACCGGAATCTCACCGCTGTCCATGGCTGCACACAGCCGGCTCAGACTGCCCCGCGCCACCTGCTCGTGGACTTTAGTCAGCTCGCGGCAGACCACGGCCCGGCGATCGCCCAGCACCTCGGAGGCGGCTTTCAGGGCGCTCCGGAGCCTGCGGGCCGGGCAATAGAACACCAGGGTCGCCCTGAGGGCGGCCAGCTCCTGAAGGGTGCTTTTGATTGCGGGAAGCTTGGGCGGCAGGAACCCGGCGAACATGAACCGGTCCGTGGGCAGGCCCGAGACGCTGACCGCGGCGGCCACGGCCGAGGGCCCCGGCACCGGGACCACGGTCAGGCCGCGTTCCACGGCCAGGCAGACCGCCCGGTAGCCGGGGTCGGAGATCCCCGGCGTGCCTGCATCGCTCACCAGGGCGACATCCAGTCCCGACTCCAGCAGCGAGACGATCTGGCGGGCGGCCGCGTCCTCGTTGTGCTCGTGGCAGCTTATCAGACGCGAGCCCACCCCGTAATGCTGCAGCAGCTTGCGGCTGTGGCGGGTGTCCTCGCAGGCCACCACCGCCACTGACCTCAGCACCTCCACGGCCCTGAACGTGAGGTCTTTCAGGTTCCCCAGGGGGGTGGCCACAAGATGCAGCTGCCCCGGCTTAACCGCCGGCTGCTGACACGGCGGCTCAGAAATTGGTGATGATCCGGCTCTGGCCACCCTCGCGGATACCCTCGGCAATGTACTCGTTGACCTTGTTCATCAGTTTGAGGTAGTTTTCTTGGCTCGAGATCAGGGCCTGGAAATTGGTCCGTCCCTGCAGGTCGGCCAGCACACTTTCGTACTCGGTCTTGTCCTGGTCCGGGACCGGCTGGCCGGAATGCACCAAATGGTTGATGCTCTCCTCGAGCTGTTGCAGTCTGGTCACCAGGTCACGCATCTCCTGGTCATCCCCCACGCTGCGGGAGGAGCTTTCGTAGTAGCGGTACTCCGGGGTCTGGGCGATCAGACGGCCCAATTGGCGGGCCTCGGTTTCGATATCCATCGGGTTGTCTCCAATCCTCGACTCGGTTGGCAATATTAAAGCATGAAAAACATTTCGATAAGATACCCATCCCGGCGGCGGAAGTCAACCGCGGCCCCGGCTCAGAAAGCGCCCACCCGCAGGTCGAAACGCGGCCCGTGATAGCTGTCGTTCAGGCTGTGCACGTAGAACAGCCGCACCCGCACCCGGCTGAGCGAGAACCCGCCCCCCAGTGCGACTGAGGATTCCAGGCAGTCCAGGCTGCGGCTGAACAGGTCCAGGGAGCTGTCTCCTGGGCGGGACAGGCGGGTGGAGCCGGTGTCGAAATCCAGCTCCAGGCCGGGGTCGGTCAGGTGGCGGGACACCAGGGGAAACCGGAACGGCAGCAGGCGCTCGCAGCCCAGGCTGAGCAGCCAGAGACGGTCGCCGCGGCGGTCGAACAGGTTGAAATCGGGCTCGAAGGTGTCGAGGCCCTTGACCTCGGCCCCCAGACTGAACAGACGGTGCGGCGGAAGCCGCCCCCCGGCGGTCATGCCGGTCAGCCTGGCAAAAGCGTAGTTGCTCTCGCTCAGCAAGTGCCGCGCCCAGAACAGGTCGGCTCGCCAGAGCGAGTAGTCGAAATCCCCACCCAGCAGCCGGGCCGCCTTGAGCACCCGGAAACCGGCCGACCAGCCCTGCGGGAAAAACGGCCCGCCCGCGGTGCGGTCGATTGAGGTTCTCAGTTCCAGGGAAAAATCTCCACCCCTGTCAACCGGTGGATTGTCTTTCAGCAGTTCGGACTTGGCCACGGTCCAGACCCCGCGCCTGACCAGCGAGCGCACCTCGCTGCACTCGGTGGCCAGCTCCAGGCTGAGGCCTCCGGGGTACTCACGGCCCAGGCTCAGCCGTCCCCCGCGGCGGTCGTAGTAGTACTGACGGTCCCGGCCGCCGGCGAAGTAATACAGGCCGCTCCAGGGCTGGGCCGAACGCCAGGAATCGCTGCTGGCCGTGGCGGAGAAAAGCTCCAGGCCCGCCTTGATCCGACGCCGCGAGGAGACAGTCTGGCTCAGACTGAACGTGCCGCCCACCGCATGACGGGCGCTGGGGACGAGCAGAGAGACGCCCAGGCTGGGGCGGGACTGGTCCTCCACCACCTGTTTCAACCCGGCGGCGGGAATGCTTATCTCCTCCTTGCCGGTCAGGGTCAGGCCCCAGCCCCCCAGAAGGCCATCCACCCGGGAGTACGACGCAGGATAGAACCCGCCCAGCCCCTTGAAATCGAAAGCCCAGAACTTGCGCCGGCTCAGCACGCTAAGCGAGTCAGTCTGCGCAGGAAGAGCTGAGGGCAGGCAGGCAAGAAATAGCACCACCGCGGCCAGCCGCGCCGCGCGCCACTGGGCCGATTTCCGCATCTCCTGGATATCCCGCCTGCAGATCTGTCTCACCAGGGAAGCTCCGTCCGGCTGTCCTCGCCCAACGAAAAATCATCCACCCAGAGCTGGCCCCCGAACGCCTGCACCCCGGCCATCAGCTCGCTGGTGCGTGCGGTGAGACGGGCCTTGAGCTCGTAGCAGCGCCATTGCGTGTCCAGCACCACCCGCTGCTGCCAGATCGCCTGGGAGGCCGGCCCGCCCGGAGTGGAGTCCTTGAGGTATACTGTCGCCTCGCGCTTGTCGCTGTCGGCGCGCAGCCAGACCTTGAGCGTCACATCCGAGGCCGGGTTCACCCGGAACGAGCCGCTCACCAGGCGCGCCCAGATCCCGCGCTGGTTCGGCTGGATCCGGAAACACCAGCTCCCGGAGTGCGGAGCGTCTTTCACCGCCCCGGCGAAGGCGGGTTTCTGCCAGGGATCGGTGTAGATCATGCGCCAGCCGACCGCCGGGTTGCCGTTCCAGCCCTCCTGCGCCGCATTCGACTTTTCGAACCCCGGGTCCGGTATCTCGAAACGGGTGACAATCTTCGGCCGCAGTTCCCCGGGACTGTAATCCAGCGCGGCCCGGCTCACCGGCCCGCAGCGTCCCCACTTGTTGCGGCTTTTCAGCTCCAGGCTGTTCGCGCCGGGCTTGAGTTCCCAGAGAAAGTGGCTCCCGCAGGCTTCCCACTGGCCGTTGTCCAGCCGCCGCAGATAGGTGTCGAACTCGGGCGTGTTGGTGCTGAGTGTCATCTCCAGCACGCCCTCGCGGGTCACCGGACGGCGCAGGTCCAGCTCCACCTCGTCCAGCGGGAAATTCCAGTCCCGCTCATCCCGCACCGTGGGGCAGACCAGCGGCGGCGGGTCGCCCGGCTGCCACCAGGCCACGTGCTCCAGGCCGGTCATCAGGGGGTCGTTTAGCTGGTTGTTGGGCTGAAGGTAGCTGCCCGGCGCTCCCGCGGGCTTTGGGGCGAGCGGGTTGGAGAGAAAATCGTTGCGCGGGATCATCCGCACGTAGCTGTAGCAGCCGCTCTCGGCAGGAACGCTGTCCTGGGTGCGCCCCGGCTGCGAGCGGTTGGGGTTGTTATTGATCTCCCAGACCCCGGAGCCTTTGAGATCGCCCGTGGCGCGGCTCAACCGGTGCAGCTCCAGCGCGCCCAACGGAACACCGTCCTTGCGGTAAAAGTTGGCGGTCCAGGCGTCCATCACGATCCAGCGGCCGTAATCGTTGGACCAGAACTCGTGCGAGTGGTGCCAGTTGCAGGGCACGATCCGGCTCACCAGGCCGATCGAGGCCAGGGCCTGCATGGTCACGAGCTGCTTGTAGGTGCACCAGTACTGCTCCCCCTGCCCGACCCGGTCCAGAAGGCCGAGGGCGTTCCAGACCGGATATTCCACCGGCGCGGTGTGCGCCCAGAGGTTGCAGACCTTGAGCGCGATCCGGCTGGCCGCCTCCAGGTCGTCCTTCGCCCCGGCCACCAGGCTGTCCACGCCCAGGCGGCGGTTCAGCTCGCCGAGTTGCGGGTCATCCCAACGCTGGTAGCGGAACTCGTACGGCGGGAGATGCGCCGAGCCGTTGATGAATTCCCGGAAATGGATCCCGTGCATGGCCGCGGAGTCGGTCTCGGAGTTCGGTATCCAGTACTCGTAACCCACTCTCCCACCTCCGACTGCGGCCTGTGCCAGCAGGAAACAGGGCGATACGCAGAGCAGGGTAAGCTCAAATGCGGTGGTCAGCCTCATCGCTTTCCTCATGTATTGTGGGTTGCAGCGGAAAAAAGGCGCGCAGGTCAGCACTCACTCAATATAAAGCCAAGGTTGGTTTTCGCCATACCCTAATCGCCGTTCTCACGGATTACTGACAGGTTGGCCCCCCATACGGCCAATTGTTTGACCCCAGGGCACCGCGGCCTTATATTTAACTGCCATTTTGTCATACTACTTTCAAATGGGGACAGGGATGGAACTGGACGATTACAGGATACTGGTGACAGAGGATGACCAGGAATCGGCCTCGCGCGTGATAGGCTGGCTGAGCGCGGCCGGGATGCGGGTCGAGAGCACGGGCCGTCTGCCCGGAATCAAGAAGCTTTCCGAGACGACCGAACAGGCGCTGATCGTGATAATCACCGGGGCCGTGCACGAACCGGCCCGTCAGGCTTTCCTCCAGTCGATCAAGACCGCTCCGCCCGCCCTGGGCGTGATCTGTCTGGTCGAGCCGACCGAGCCGGAGAGCCTGTCGTATTTCGACCATTTGCTGGTGGATGAGGTGTTCGAGAAGCCGGTCCAGGACAACGAGATAGTCCAGGCGGTGAGCCGCCTGATCGAGCGCAAGCGCCTGATCGGCAGCACGCGGATAATCGGCCGCACCCCGGCCATGCGCGAGGTGATAGAGCGGGTGGCCCAGTACAGCCAGGTCAACTCCACGGTGATGATCTCGGGCGAGAGCGGTACTGGAAAGGAACTGGTGGCCCAGGCTATCCACAGCCTGAGCTCCCGCCGCCTGAAACCCTTCATCGCGGTCAACTGCGGCGCTATCGCCGAGGGCGTGCTGGAAAGCGAGCTGTTCGGGCACGAGAAAGGCTCGTTCACCGGGGCCACGGCCCTGCGCAAGGGGCATTTCGAGTTCGCCCACGGCGGGACCATTTTCCTGGACGAGGTGGGCGAAATGCCCCTGACCGTGCAGGTCAAGCTGCTGCGGGTGCTGGAGGAGCGCGAGATCATGCGCGTGGGCGGCAGCCAGCGCATCCGGGTGGATGTGCGGGTGGTGACCGCCACCAACAAGAACTTGGAGCTGGAGGTGGAGCGTGGCGCTTTCCGGCGCGACCTCTACTACCGGCTGAAAGTTCTCTCCATCCATGTGCCGTCGCTCCGGGAGCGCCGCGACGATATCCCGCTGCTGTTCGACGGGTTCATTCAGCAGTTCTGCCGCGAGAACAACCGCACGTTCGCCGGGATCGACGAGGACGCGCAGGAGGTGCTTAAAAACTACGACTGGCCGGGCAACGTGCGCGAGCTGCGCAACCTGGCCGAGTCTATGGTCGTGCTGTCGCTGGGCAGCCGTATCCGCGCCCGGGACATCCCGGAGCAGATCTACCGCCGCGGACGCCCGGAGCGCCTTCTACCGGTGCCGTTCGGTCAGGACAGCGCCGACTCCGGCGGCCCCCACGCCGAGGGCGCCGAGCTGCGGCTCCTCTACAAGGCGGTGATGACCATGCAGCAGGAGCTGCACGAGATCCGGCAGCTCCTTCTGGGCCAACGCCGGACCGGGCGCCTGGAGGATTTCTACGGCCCGCCGCCCCCGCCCGCGGGATCGTCCCAGGGACTCGGCCATGCCAACGGAGATATTTCGGAGATCGGCAGCGTGCAGTTCGAGGAGCCGGAGGAGCACTCCTCCGCCTCGCGCCGCGCGGGCAGCATGCGCGAGATCGAGCGCCAGGCGATCCAGCGCACCCTGGACAGTGTGGACGGCAACCGCCGACGGGCGGCCAAGGTGCTGGGGATCGGCGAGCGCACGCTGTACCGCAAGATCAGGGAGTATGGGCTGTAGAGAGATAACGGGCGAACCTTGTGTTCGCCCGCTTTTTTTCCCTGTCTCCAATGTTACACCCCCACCCGCTGACGAGGGCATCCCTCAAGAGTGGCTTTATACAGAAATGTCCTATGCCCTCCCACGCTGCTTATAAGAAGGCGTTTTCGTTCCCCTCTAAAAAGAGTGGTGGCAGCGCAAGCCGACGGGGTGTGTGGCTTCTGAATCGCTTCCGCCGAACCCTGTCAAGCCGCACCGCACAGCAGGCCGCTGGTTCCCCCCTTAGCAAGGGGGAGGTAAAAACAAACGGCCCGGCGCGCCGTGACCTCAATAGCAAAAAGGGCCGCCCCGCGCGTCCGGGACGGCCCTTCTGTTATCTCTTCATCCAACCGGCTCAGGCGATGGGGGCGTCGCTCAGACGGCCCAGCTCGGGGAGCTTGCCCACCAGAGGAAGGGCGTAGTCCACGAACTTCTGGCTGATCCCGTTGTCGCCCACTAGGTATTCCTTGGCCAGCGCGGTGGTGTGACGGGCCACTTTCTCCAGCGGCACCACATCATAGCTCACCTTGTAGGGGTTGCTGCTCACGCGGCGGATCGCCACGCTGCCGTCGCCCACGCCGCTCACCGCGGCCCGCACGGCCTCCACCCCCACCTGGCGCGCCTCGAGCTGGTCCACCTCGGAGACGATGCCGGGGAAACAGCGCTGCAGGTAACCGAACGTATCGGAGCGCACACGCTTGATATTCAGCCTCTCCTTGATCAGGTCGCTCAGGGCGTCGCCCAGCGCGCCGCTGCCCGAAAGCTGCACGTTGCCGTGGCTGTCGGTCTCGACCTTGCCGCGCACCACCTGGATGATCGGACTGCCGGACTCATCGTGCACGCCCTCGCTCACCGCGATGATGCAGCGGCCGTATTTCTTGTACACGGCGTCCACATCCGCCAGGAACTTGTCCACCACGAACGTGGTCTCGGGCACGTACACCAGGTGCGGCCCGTCGTCCTCATATTTCTTGCCCAGGACCGAGGCCGCGGTGAGGAACCCGGCATGACGGCCCATCACCACGCCGATGTAGACACCCGGCAGGCTGCGGTTGTCCAGGTTCGCGCCCTGGAACGCCAGGGCCACGAACCGCGCCGCCGAGCCGAAACCCGGGCAATGGTCGGTCTCGCGCAGGTCGTTGTCGATGGTCTTGGGGATATGGACCGCATTGAACTCGTAGTTGGCTTTCTTGGCCGCCTCGTTGATGATGTAGGCGGTCTCGGCGCTGTCGTTGCCGCCGATGTAGAAGAAATACCGCACCCCGTGCTTCTGGAAGACCTGGAAAATCTTTTCGCATTCCTCGGCCGTGGGCTTTTTGCGCACGCTGCGCAGGGCGCTGGATGGAGTGCGGGCCACCAGTTCCAGGTTCTCCTGGCTCTCGGCGCGCAGGTTGATGAAACGCTCCTTCAGGATACCGTCCACCCCGTTGAGCGCACCGTAGAGGTTGGTGATCAGGTCAGGATGCTTGTTGGCTTCGAGGATAGCACCGATCAGGCTCTGGTTGATCACATTTGTCGGTCCGCCGCTCTGGCCGATTACCGCCGCTCCACTCAACTGGCTTGCCATTTTATCTCTCCTGTTGCGCGTTTGAGAAAATAGTCTTTGAAATTGATTTCGTCCCCTGTTTTGGTTTCTTCCCCAGTCTGGAAAAGTAAAAATAATGTTAAAAATAAAAGCCGGCTTGCAGAATGTCAAGGCGGACAGCCAGTTGGCTCAATAGAACATTTTTTATCGATTGGGTTTGAAATAGAAAGAGATACGTCTGTCAAGACTGGACAAGGCGGCCGGGCAACGCAGAATTAATTGCAGCCTGCATCGATCAGCCGGAGCCGGCCAGAAGGTGCAGCAGGGCGAGCAGGTCGAAAATGTCGATCCGCCCGTTGCGGTCCAGGTCGAGGGCGTATTTCTGCTCCGGCGAGGGTGTGTCGCTGTGGCCCAGGACCCGCAGAAGGGTGAGCAGGTCGAAAATGCTCAGCTTGCCGTCCAGGTCGCCATCCCCCGGCGAGGGCGGCGTGAACCGGAACGACAGGTAGAGCGCGGGGGCCTGCGGCGGGTCGAACGAGACATTGCCGCCCAGGTCCTGCGCCAGGATGAAATAGCGCACCGTGGTCCCCCGCTCCAGGCCGGTCAGCTCGCCGCGGAACGTATCGCTCTGGCCGAGCCGTTTCAGGGCGAGGCTGTCGTTGAAAAGCGAGTCCCCCACGGCGCAGACCGCCAGCACGCGGGCCAGGTTGTCGTCCTTGACCGTGGCCTGCAGCCAGTAGCGCTGGGCTCCGGCCGTGGTGTCGGCGCTGGCCGAGGCCAGGGAAATCTCGGGCGGGTGGCTGTCGGACACGGTGAAAGAGAACACCTGCGACGGCGCTCCCGCGGGCAGAAAACCCTGGTTGCCCATGGCGTCCACCGCGCGAAGATAGTATTCCACAGTTGTCCCGGCGACCATCCCCGGTATGCCGGCCGCGCGCAGGCCGGCGCTGTCAGTCTGTCCGAAGGAGGACTTGAAGAATGTCGCACCGCCGGCCACCCGCCACAACACCACCGCCTGCTCTATATCCGAGCCGTCCTCGATCCTCGCCCGCACGGTATGTGTTTCGAGCCCGGCAGTGGGGTCCGGTGGCACGAGCGAGCTTATCACCGGCGGGGCCAGGTCGATCCCTTTCTGCGCCGCCACCTGGGCGTAGCGCACTCTGGCCGCGGCGGCCCGCGTGCGCAGCTCCTCCAGGCTCGCCCCCCCGATCACGGCCCAGGCCACGGGCACAGTACGCCCCGGCTTGAGGAACAGCGGCCCGGCCGAAAGCAGCTCGCTCCAGTCACCCTTGGGTCCGGACAGGCTGTCCCGCTCGCCGCCCGTGGTCATGGAGGCGAACTTTTCCGCCGTGCTGAACCCGTCCTGGATGTCCCGCGCGAAATTCAGGGCGCGGTAGCCAGCCACGGCCTGGGTCAGAAGGGCGTGGCCGACCCAGGCGCCGGAAGTGCTGTCGTACATGTAGGCCAGGGACGCGGCGCGGTCGAACCCGGCCAGGTCGTTGTCCCCGCTGCCGCCCACGTCCCAGTCCATGTGCTGGGCCACGTACAGGCCGTCCACCCCGCTGCCTTTAGTCTGGGTGAGGTTGTACTCCACGATCACGTAATCCCTGTCCGCGGCGTCGCTCCAGGCGTAGCTGTACTGGGAGACCTCGATCCGCAGAGGAACGGCGGCCAGGCTGTCGTTGTACACCCCGCTTATCTCCTGGTCGGCGTACTGTCCGGGCTGCGCCTTGACCAGGTTGCCGCCCGGAACCACGCTGAAATCGTGGTTGAACTTCACGCTGTTAGCGCCCATGCTGTTTTCGTTGTACGAGGCATCCGAGATAGTGGTCGGCCCGGTGGCCAGCATCAGCGCGCCCTGGAAAAGCTGGTCCCTGGACTGGCTTGTCCCGTCAGGATAGACAAACCCGCCGCCCTTGTCACCGTCCGTGCCGATCACGCCGTAGTTGGTGATCGACAGCCCGGCCCGGTTGAGGTTGTGGGCCAGGAAAGAATTCAGCGGCGGCTCCGGCTCGCCGCCCACGGCCAGGGCGAAACTCACCGTGTCGCGCACGGCCCCGGCGGTCAGGACCAGCTTGAAGGTGCGCAGCACCCCGCGCGGGATATGCACGCCGAAAGCGAGACCGAACGGCTGAGACTGGTTATCGCGGCTCTGGCCGGTGGTCATGGCGCCGAAAGAGGCCGTGGCGCTGGTAAAACTCACATCCGGGCTGGAGGAGAGCAGGCTGGCCGAGACACTCGAAGCCGCGGCGCCGTTGTTTATGACAGTGAGCCAGAGGCTGGCCTGCTCGCCGGGGTCGATCCGGGAGTCTCCGCCCGCGCTCACATTGAGCGCCAGGATGGCAAACGAGGGTTTGAGCGGGACAGTCAGCTTGCCCAGGGCGGCCGGGGCGTTGACGATCCCGTAGCCGTAGTAGTTGTCCGGCCCGGCGGTGTGGGTGTCGTCATCGGCGCTGTTACGGATCGCCGCGGTGACCTCGCCCGGGGTGAGCTCGGGGTTGTACTGACGGAGCAGCGCACCCAGCCCGGCCACCAGCGGCGAGGCGAACGAGGAGCCGTTCATCGTGGTGTAGCCGCCCCCTCCCACCGAGCCGCGGGTGGTCAGCACCTGGTGGCCGGGCGCCATCACGTCCGGCTTGATAGTTTTACCGTCGCAGAGCGAGGGCCCGATCAGGGCGTAATAGGGGCGCTGGTCCAGGCTGTCGATGGGACCGATCGCGAAGAACTCGGGGTTACTGCCCGGCGAGCCGACACGCGCGCCCACGTTGCCTGTGGCGATGAACACGGTCACTCCCAGGGCGGTCAGGTTGCGGATCGGCTCCCACATCCACTGCTCGCAGCCGTGGGTGTCGTCATCCGCGAAAGAGAGGTTGAGGATATCCGGGACATCGTCGATAGTGGCCGGGTCGCTGTCCGGGTCGGCCATCCACTGGAACGAGGAGAGGATTCTTTCGTTGGTCGGGCTGCCGTTGCTGTCGAAAGCCTTGGCCGCGATCCACTGGGCGTCCGGGGCCATGCCCAGCGTATCGGCCCCGTCCTGGCCCAGGATACAGCCCATCACCCCGGTGCCGTGGGTGATGCCGAGGTCGTCGATGGGGAAAGTGCTGCCGGTGACCGGGTCGTACCAACTCTCGACCGAGGTGGCCCCGTTGGCCCCGCGCCACTTGTTCTTGAGCGCCGGGTGGTTGCCGTCCACTCCCGAGTCGATTATCCCGACCAGCATTCCCCGTCCCGTTATCCCGCGTTTCCACAGCTCGCGCACCTTAAGGCGGGTCAGGGCCCAGTTGAAAGACTTGGCTGCGGACAGAGACACCGCGGAGGAGGCGGCCAGGCTGGCATCCGCCTGCACTGTGGTAGAGACTTCCTTTTTCTTTTCCTCGAGGGAGACTTTACGGCTGGCCAGCACCTGGCCCACATCCGCACGCGAGGCCAACTGGCGCACACCCTCGGGCGTGGCGTGCACCACCACCAGGTTGGTGATCCAGAAAGATTGGTATTCGCGGATTGGTCCGGCTTTACGCTTGGTCTGGGACAGGTGCCCAAGCAGCGTGGCCTGGGAGGCCTCGCTTTTCTGCTTGAGGGCGCGCAGCATACGTCCGTGACGCTCGGCGCGGGAGGCCCGGCCGGCGCGGAGCTGGTTTTCCAGGCCTAGGACATCCACCGCCAGGGACGGTCGCACCAGCACCGTGAGCTCGGAGTCGGGTGGGGCGGTCTGCAACACCGCCTCCAACTCGTCTTCAATTTTCTGCGCCCGGGCGGTCGAAACAGCCGGGACCAGAGCGGCGAGCAGGCAAAGCAGACAGAGACGCTGGAAACGGTTCATCGTTCTCCTGAGTGTTGGGGCGGGTTATCGGTTCGACTGCCAGCCGATATGTTTGCAAATCCCGTGCCTCAGGGGCGGCTGTCGCGCAGGGCCTTGATTTTTTCTATGATATTGGTGGTGGAATAGCCCGGCCGGAACGGAAGGGACAAAACCTGGCCGCCGCAGGAGAACACGAAATCCGAGCCGACTATCTTGTCCACGCTCCAGTCGCCGCCCTTGACCAGCACCTCGGGCCGCACCGCCCGGATCAGCTCGATCGGGGTGTCGTCCTCGAAGAACGTCACGCAGTCCACGCTGGCCAGCCCGGCCAGCATCAGGGCGCGGTCGGTCTGGGGGTTGATCGGCCGCTCCTCGCCCTTGAGACGCCGGACCGAGGCATCCGAGTTGAGGCCCACCACGAGGCAGTCGCCGCAGGCGCGGGCATCCTCTAAGTAGCCGATATGGCCGGGGTGCATGATATCGAAACAACCGTTGGTGAACACCACCCGCTGGCCGGAGGCGCGACGGCACGCCAGGTTTTCCAGCAGCGCCGGCAAAGACATGACCTTGTCCGCGGCCCGCACCGAGCCGGCGGCATCTTTCTCTCTATCCATCCAACTCTCCCCTAAAACCGTATTCAGCGTGTAATACTGTCACCTGCGGGGTGACAGTTACTCCGGCAGTCTCATTTGAGGATTATCCCCTCTTTGAGCACTACCCGGAAATAGTCGAAAGCGTCGTTGGGCCCGCCGGTGTCGAACCCGGCGATCTTGCCGGAGACCAGCGCCGGGCTGCCGCGGCTGAGGTCCTCCAGCATCTTCATGTTGTTGGGCAGATCGAGCACCTGCAGGGTGACATAGCTGCGGGATTCCGGGCCTTCCATCACCAGGTCCAGACGGTGCTGGCCGCTCTCGTCGCTGACCGCCTTGACCAGGCCGCTCCAGATCACCCGCTCGCCGAGGTATTTCTTGCGGATCGACTCGCGGCTGAACTCCGTGACCGCCGGGTCGAGGAAAGCCCGTTTGAGCTCCAGATAGGGCACCCCCTGCACCGCGGCGCCGGCGGTCACCTGCTGGGCCGCGGCCGCCATGTCGGCCGGGCCGCCGCGGCGTTGAGAGCGCCCGGTGATCAGCCAGGTGAACACCAGGAAAGCCGACAGGACACAGACCACCAGTAAAACGATCATCAGCGGCGAGAAAGTGATGTCGCCCGAGATGTCGAACACGGCCCGCAGCCCGCGCCCCTCGCGGGCCGGGTCCTGGAGCGAGAACCCGCAGGCCGGGCAGTAGAGCGCACCCAGGCGCGTCTCGGTCCCGCAGGCCGGGCAGGCTCGCAACGGCTTGCGTTTCTGAAGCGCCGTGCCGCCCACGGTTGCAGGCAACTGCGTCACTGGAGCCGGGGATGTCTCGATGAGCGAAAGCCCGCCAGATTGAATCTGCACGGGCTCAACGGCGAGGCTCGGTTCAGCATCGGCAACCGGCGCAGTCGCGGACTGGCGGCCGAAACTCCAGCCGCAGCCCTCGTACGGACAGCGCGCCGGCCCCTGGCCAGGGTCGAAATCGAACTCCCGGCGGCAACTGGGGCAGCGGATTTTCATGCTCAGTAATCGTACCCGAAAAAGAAGTTAGTGTAGTACCGGCTTCTGAACAGAGCGGGGTCGCCGTGCTTGAGCCAGTTTATCCGGCGCGCCCGGTCCAGGCGGATCACCAGCGCCCCGCCCAGACTCATACGGAAACCGAACCCGGCGCTGCCCAGCAGCCCTGGGTAGTCCTCGCTGTTTTCCCAGGCGTTGCCCGCATCCACGAACAGGGCCCCCTGGATGCCGGGGAACGGTATCCGCCCGATGGGGGTGTAGAAATCCACCTGGTGGAACAGCGGGAACCGCAGTTCCTGATTCAGCAGCACGCTCCGCGAGCCGATGATCGACCAGCGCGGGTAGCCGCGCAGGGTCCAGCTTCCGCCCATCACGTAGCGGTAGGGTATCTTTCCCCCGCTGAATCGTCCCTGCACCCTGACGGCATAAGATGAGAACGTACTCAATCTAAAATATTTCCTCAAGTCCAGCAACAGTGAAATATTGTCCGTGCGTCCCTTGGACAGATCGGTGGTCAGGGCCATCCCCAGATGCCAGCGCTCCCCGTCCACCGGCCCGTACTGGGTGAACAGCGAGGTGTCCTTGATCAGGGACACCGAGTTGGTCACCAAGTAAGAGTCGCGGATGAAATCCAGGAAATAGTCATCCCGGTAGCTCTTGAGGAACCCCATGCTGGTCTCGACCCGGTAGAACTTGGACACCGGATAGCTGATCAGCCCGAACACGCCGTGGTCGCGCTCGTAGAAAAAGTCATCCGTGCGAAAATCGATGAAACGCCCGGCGAAGCGGTAGGCCCCGTAGCCGTAGTTCACCCGCGAGCTGCGGTTGTAGTAGACCACGCTGCCGCTGAAACTGTCCCAGAAATCATCGGTCGAGGTGGCGCTGTTGCCCGCGCCGATCAGGATCAGCTCATCGCCCATCAGGTCCGAGAACATCAGCAGGCCCGAGCCGAACGTGCCGCCGTAATATGGAGTGGGGTCGTAGCCCACCGAGGCGAAAGCGAAATCGAGGGTGAAATCGCGCTTGTAGGGTTTCTGCTCGGATTTCTCGCTCTTGGGGTGGTCCTTGTAGTCACGCCACTCCCACTGCTGGGCCACGGTCTTGCGGTCCAGGCTCAGGCTGTCCACCGTGGAATCGGGCAGCGGCAGGAAATAGATGCCGTAGGTCTGCCTGTCCAGGGCGGAATAGCAGAACCCCGAGTCGGCGGGGGCCCAGTCGAATCCCAGCATGCCGTTGAAAAACTTGGTCATCTGGCCGCCCTGGCCCTGAAGGTCGACCGCGAAGATGTTGGGCAGGCCGTTACGGTCGGAGACGAAGGCCACCCGGTCGCCGCGGGCCGAGAAACGCGGCTGGGTGTCGTTCCAGTGGCCGCGGGTCAGGTAGTCGATGCTGCCGCTTTCCATGTCGTAGAGGAACAGGTTCTGGAAGCCGGCCTCGCCGAAAGCCGTGCGGTCGGAGCAGAAAACGATTTTCTTGCCGTCCGGAGAGAAATCGGGGTACTCATCGGAGTAGCGGTCGTTGGTCAGGCGGGTCAGGCGGCCGCTTTCGAGGTTGAACAGGTAGAGGTCGGAAAACCCCGACACGTTCAGCCCGCTGAACACGATGTTCTCGTCATCCGGGGCCCAGGCCGGCGCGCTGATCCCCACTAGGCCCTTGAACCGGTAGCGCCCCACCTTGCGGTTACGGTCCAGGTCGAACAGGAACAGGGCATCCTTCTCCTGGTACTTGCTCGAAAAGACCAGGATGGCCTTGTCGTTGACATCCATGCGAGTGCGCAGGGGGTGGAACGACTCGTACTCGGCGCTGCGCCCGCCCCGCACGTGCTTTTTGAGGTCTTTCTCCCCTTTTTCCAGACGCACGCTGTAGATATCCAGGTAGCCGGTGCGCGCGCTGACAAAGGCCACGCGCGGGCGGCCCGAGCGCGGGTCCAGGTAGGCCGCGGGGTGGATGTTGGCGAAACTCTTGGTGGCGACCTTGGTGATCCCGGAGATCAGCATCTCGTCGTTGTTGATCAGGTCGGGATAGTATTTCTTTTTCAGCTCGTTCTGCCAGATCAGGTTGAACTGCTCCGTGCTCACCCCGTAGACATATTCGAACAACTGGTCGAAATCGCTGAACTGCCAGAGGTTTTCGTACATACGCACGATCATCTCATCGCCGTAGCGCTGGCCCAGAAGGTAGAAGACCGACTCGCCCAGCTTGTAGATGATGCCGCCGCCCAGCATGTCGATATTCTCCATCGGAGGGACGCGGTCGCTCAGCACCATGTCGCGCATGTACATGTCGGCCTCTGAGTTCCAGCGCGTGCTGAAATACTCGGCCAGGCCCTCGGTCCACCACAGCGGAAGATGGGCCTTGTTCTTGTGCGGGTGGGTCCGGTAGGCCTCGTTGGCCTTGCTGATCTCGAACACGTGCACCATCTCGTGGCGCAGCACGTGGCGGAAATCATCGAACGAGCCGTTGAACGGCAGCACCACGCGGCCTTTCATGAACTCGGTGAAACCGCCGACACCCTCGGAGATGAAACCCTCGACCGTGTTGGTCTGCTCGAAATACTGGTGGGCGCTGAAAATGATCAGCGGAACGCGGCGGAAAACGTGGTGGTCGAACTTGAAACTCAGCTCCTGGTACACCGCCTCGGCCTCTTTGAGGGCGAGGTAGGCGATCTCCTCCTCCTCCGGGTAGTAGTAGAGGTCGATATGCTCGCCGGCCAGGATATGCCAGTCGAAGGAGCTGTACTGCACCTTGTTTTTGCCGAAACCCTCGAACTGGGCGAGCGCGGCGCCCGCCCCGAACAGCAGCAGCGCAGCTGTCACCGCCGGGACGAGCCGCGCGAGTGTCCGCGAGCGGGACAATGAAACCACCGGCATCCGGGACCTCCGGGATACAGTCTGGAAAATTCCTTGAATGTTCATTCCAGTTCAGCGTTCCACGAAAGCGCCGGCCATCGCCTCAACCTCGGTCCCCTCCCGCTCTGCGACAACTCCTCCCCTGTCCCGCCCCTCCCGGGTTCGGCGCACGCTATGCGGACAAGCATCATTTAATACTGACCAGCCTCCGGTTTGTTCCGCAAGAGCGTATGCGAATCCGACTTTCGGGGATTGACCGCTGTTGCAGCCGGGCGGTTGTCATGGCTCTCCGACTTCAGATTCCGGCCCGGGCCAGGGCGTCGCGCAATGCGCCATTATCCTGGAACAGCGCCTGATCCAGCCTGCCCTGTACGCAAAGCTCCAGCGCCAGGGGGGCGTACCACGGCAGGGCCAGGCCGGCCGCGGCCAGGAGCATGACATTCGCGGCCGAGGGCTCCAGGCTTTCCAACTCGGTGAGTTTTCCCTCCCGCAGCAGGAAAGCTTTCTCGCCCGGGGCCAGGTGCAGGATATCCTCAGCCGCCCGGCTGGTAAAGAGCAAGGCCGGCCCCGCGCCGCTGCGGGCCAGGGCGAAAAGCCTGTCTCTCAGGGATGGCTCCAGACGCCGCGGGGAGAAGTCCAGGACAATGAGCCGCGGGGCCTGGGCGAACAGGGCCGCGGCCAGAAGGCCCAACTGCTCATCCGCCTCCAGCTCGGCCACCGGAGTGTCGAGGCAGTTGTCGAACCCCAGGCGGGATGCCACCTCAGCCACCCGCGCCCACCGCTGCTCCAGCCGTGCGCCGCAGTGCAGCAGCCCGATGGAAAGCTCCTCGCCCACCTCGAAAGTCTGCAACTGGTACTCCGGCTCCTCGAACACCAGCGAGGCCTGCGGGCGCTCCCAGTCCCCCACCGGCGTGGCGGTAACCGGGGGCCAGTCCAGCCCACCGGAGGACGGAGAGTCCAGCCCGGCCAGCACCCGGGCCAGGGTGGTCTTGCCCGCGGCGTTGGGGCCAAGGATAAGGCTCACCCCGGCCAGCGGCAGACAGGCGGAAAGGCCGCTCAGCACCGGGGGCAGCACAGGGCCGTAGGCAAAGGAAAGATTGTCCAGAACAAGGCCGTTTTCAGACACATCCGCTCCCATAAAAATTTCAATGTCATCCGCACAGCTTTGTATCTCACTTAGGGGCACGCTGCAGCGTGCCCGAGCCTCGGACCTATATAAGAAGCGATCAGCCCGCTGCAGGGGCGACCGGCCGGTTGCCCCTACGGTAAACTCCTGATTCTCGCTGACACTCGGCCCTGCGTCCCAGGCTCCGACCGGCTCGTCCGCCAAGGCAACAAAAAACCGGACGGCCTCCAGTTCAGCCGTCCGGTCAAAGATAACAGCCGCGGTGCGCGGGGGGAACCTCTTTCCATCCCAGCGTATCAACCGTAGGAGTGCAGGCCACCTAGCACCGAGTTGCCCACGAAAGTGAGCACCGCGAACAGGAAACCAAGGATCGCCGCCACGGCGCTCTGGTTGCCGCTCCAGCGCCGCACGTAGCGTGCGTGCAGGTAGACCAGGAACACCAGCCAGACAATCAGGCTGCCCATCTCCTTGGGGTCGTTGGACCACCACTTGCCCCAGGCGTAGTGCGCCCAGACCGCCCCGGCGATCAGCGCGCCGAAAGTGAAAATCGGAAAGCCCAGGCTCACCGTGCGGTATGACATGGAATCCAGGGTCTCGAGCGACGGCACCCGCGGGCGCAGCCGCCCGGACAGATACGCGAACAGCACGTAGAACGGCAGAGCCAGCAGCAGCATGTAGCCGATAAACGCCGCCTCGCGTCCGCTCTCCAGCGGCAGGAGGCTCTCCTGGAACAGGGAGTTATACTGCTGGATTATTTGATTACGGCGGGTCTGCAGGGCGACCAGGCTCAGCGGCAGGCCCGCCTCGCGGATGAAATTGTCCTGCTCGTGCAGGGCTTGCTGAAGCCCGCGGCGCTCCTCGCGTATCTCGCCCAGGGTCAGGGGGAACTGGGTCTCGCCGGCCTGCGGGTGCGCGGCCAGCACCTCGGCGGCATCCTCCCGGCTCAGGGTGTGCTTGGTCCGGGCGTGAAGGGCCTCCAGGGCGAGGAACAGGTCCAGCCGCTCCTGCCGGGTCTGACGGACAGTGGACCAGAGCGCCTCATCCAGGCTTTCCACGCCCGCGGGCAGGGATGCGCTCAGCTCATCCACCGCCTGGATACGCGCGGCCAGGGATTGCATCTTTTCCGTGGAGCGGTTGACCAGCGAGCCGAGGGTCATGCCGCTGGCCAGAAGGGCCAGCACGCTCAGGGCGAACAGCAGGCCGCCGTAATTGCCCGGACCGCCCCCGACCAGGCGGCGCCAGAGAAGGATATAAATCGGCACGGCCAGCAGGAACGCCCCGCCCATGAGGCTGATAAACAACTGGACTCCACCCAGTCCGGTCAGGGTGATCCCGGCAGCGCGCAGGCCCAGGCAGACCAGCATCCCGGCGCTGAGGGACACTGCCAGCAGCAACAGGCTGCGGGTCTTGGCCTCGCGGCTCACTTTCTCGGGCTGGGCGTTCTTGATCAGGTAGAGCACGCTGGTGACAAAAGCCACGGCAAAGGCGGCCTCGCCGATGATGGTCATCGAGACATGTATCTTGAGCCAGTAGGACTGCAACGCCGGCACCAGGGTCATCTCCAGACGCTGCGGATACATCCCGGCGAACACAACAGCCAGGAAAATCCCCGGCGAGACGCAGGCCCCCACGAAAGCCGAACGCGCCTTGAACATCACGATGAAATAGAACAGGGCCACGAACCAGGCCAAAAAGCTCAGGTACTCGTAGGAGCTTGAAATGGGCACCCGCCCCTGGGCCAGCCAGCGCCCGGCGATTGTCACGGTCAGGCTGGCCCAGCCCAGGCCGATCAGCAGCAGGGCCAGGCGTCCCACCCAGCGCGCGGATGCGGAACCCTCTTTCGGCAGCAGGCCGATGAAATGCAGCAGCATCCCGGCGAAAAAAGTCCAGAGCGTCACCTCGTAAAGGACAGGCTCCATTTTCACCCCTTTCCTTCCGGGCTCGTCCCGGCGGGCTTGTCAGCCGCGCCCGCCCTGTCGCCCGGCGCTGAGAGAATCGTCCCGGCGAGGCGGTCGAACTCGGCCCCGAATGGCTGTTTCCACTTGTAGGACAGTCCGGCGACCGAGACATGCGCGCCGCTGTCTCCCTCCGGCCGCACCAGGACCCAGAACTCGCGGTGGTTGACGTAGAACGACAGGGTCACCCCCAGGGCCATCAGCAGGAAACCCAGCCAGATCACGTTCTGCGAGCGGTGGGTGCGGATGGTCAGCCCGGTGAGGTAGCCTTTCCCGTAGTCTTTCAGCACCACGGCCCAGGGCAGGCCCGGACGGTGGCTGAAATTGGGGAAATTCTTGAACACCCAGACCCGCATCAGTTCCTGTCCATCGCGAATGACCTGGACCTCGGCGGCCGGGTTGCGGTCCTCGCCGCCGGAGGCCGCCACCTGGCCCTGAGCGTTCATCTGGAACGTGCCCACGAACCGTGCCACCCGCACCGAATCGCCGCTTTCGCCCAGGGGCAAGGCCTCGCCGCCGGGCTTCAGGCGCAGGCTGTGTGTTTCGTGGCTTGCCGCTGCGCTGTCGGTGGACTCGAACGTAAGCTCCACCCAGTCGGCCCCCTCGCCGCCCGGCGCGTAGGAGCTTTGGTAGAAATACACGCCGCGCTGGATCAGCGGGTCGTTAACCTTGATGATGTGCGAAAAAAGCGGTTTCCGGTCGGCCCCCTCGCCCTCCAGCACCGTGACCGTGGACAGGTAGGCCAGGGGCTTGCCCTGCGGGGTGAACTGGGCCTCGAAACGGTCGAGCTGCACGCTGAACAGTGCCCCGGCGGCAAGTGCCGGGTCCAGCTCGCGCCAGTCACTGTCGCGCACCCGGCTGTCCAGTTCCAGCAGTGATGAGGGAGCGGAAGGCAAGCCGAAAGCTTTGCGCAGACGGCCACGGACCAGCTCGAACTGGTAGGCCGGAGTGGCCAGGTAGCTCATGTCCGGCACCCGGACCGTGTCGCCCGGGGCCATCCACTGGAAATGCTCGAAGCTCAGGAGGTAGCTTATCGCCGCGCCCAGGATCACGAGCACCATGGCGATATGGGTGAAAAAGGGCCCCAGCGGGCTGAACCGTCCCCGCCGGCCGTAGAGCAGACGCACTCCCGCCGCCTCGCCCGCGCTCTCGAACACCCGGTAGCCGTCCTTGCGCAGCAGCACCGAGGCACGGGCAGCCGCCGCCTGCGGGTCGAGATCCAGCCTGGCCGCGCGGTGGTTCGCCTGGTCGCGGTAGCTCTTTTCCTCTTTCAGGAAATGCACACGACGGACAAGGCGGAGTATACCGCCCAGACGGTTGAACGAGCAGACCAGGATGTTGAAGCAGAGCAGGGCCAGAAGGAGATAGTACCACCAGACCGTAAAAAGACGATCCAGGCCCAGGAAAATGAAAAGCCCGCCCAACACCCGGCCGAACTTGTCGAGGTAGAGCATCTCGAGCGAGCCGGCAAAGCCGTCCGGCGGGTACTGCGGCAGCAGCACGCCGATCACGCTGACCGTGGTCATAATAATCAGCAGCGCCACGGCGAACTTCATCGAATCCATCAGCTCCCAGAACAGGCCGGCCAATGTCCGGCGGGGCTTCTCCCTGTTCGCCAAAGCCATTCTCCCCTTTCGGTTGATCCGCGGATTGGGCCGGCCCCACCGCCGGCCCCGCTTTTCACCCTGTGTTGAATCGAGCCGGGCGGGATTTGTTACAGCCGATGGACCGCTATCTCACTCCCATTCGATTGTTGCGGGCGGCTTGCTGCTGATATCGTAGACCACCCGGTTCACCCCGTTCACCTCGTTGATGACGCGGTTGGAGACCCGGCCCATCACCTCGGGCGGCATGCGGTACCAGTCGGCGGTCATGCCGTCCCGGCTGGTCACCGCGCGCAGGGCGATCACGTTGTCATAGGTGCGCTCATCGCCCATCACCCCCACGGTCTGAACGGGAAGCAGCACGGCGAACGCCTGCCAGATCTCATCGTAAATCCCCGCGGCGCGTATCTCGGAGATGTAGATGTCATCCGCCTCACGAAGGATATCCAATCGCTTGCGGGTAATCTCGCCCAGCACGCGCACGGCCAGCCCCGGGCCGGGGAACGGGTGACGGCCGGTCAGCTCGTGCGACAGCCCCAGCTCGCGTCCCACC
>JAJFUG010000170.1 GCA_021372515.1 bacterium | reverse complement strand
CCCGGATTACGGTGATGCCGCCGCGCTGCTGGAGGCCCTGGAGCAAAGGCGCTCGAGCCTGCAGCAGACCCGCGAGTTCTTCCAGCTCTACGGCGGTGCGGTGGTCTGTTTCATGAACGGCGATCTGGGCGCCGCGCTGCGCTCCGCGCAGGCCTTGTACAAGCAGGGCTTCGAGGAGAGCACCCTCCTGCGCCTTCTGGCCGTGGACTGCACCCAGCGCGGCGAATACCGTAAGGCCGAGGCTATGCTCCTGCGCGCCATCGAGCTGAACCCCTACGATTACGACCTGCATTTCCGGCTGGGCGGGCTGTACTATTCAATCCTGGGCGACCGGGGCCGGGCCCTGGAGCACCTGCGCCGCAGCCTGAGCCTGGACCCGCTGCAGGAGAACAGCCGGCTGATTCAGGGCATTATCGACAAGCTGGGCTGATTTCTCAGCGCCGCGGGGCCAGCTCGAGCAGACGGATTTCTCCCGGCTCCAGTGTCTCATGGAACGTTGCAGGCAGGGGCCTGTTTTCCGAGATCGTCCTGCGGCCGCCCGGATTAATCCGCACGAGATCGTAACTGCCGGACCACCCGCCGTCAAAGGGGTAATCCGCCGGGTCGAGGCCGAACGAGCACTCGGCGCTTCTCTCCCCGCAGTTGACCAGCACGATCCCCAGGGCCCCGTCCTCAGCTTTCCAGAGCGCACCCTGCACCAGCGGCGCGCTGCCCCTGATCTCGACAGCGGTCAGTGCGCCGGGGGGCGCCCAGAGACCCGAGACCGAATCCACCGCCGAATCGAACCGCAGCATCCCCAGGAATTCCCCGTAGGTCAGATATTTGTGGGAGAGCATGCGGTAAGCGCCAAGTTTTTTCATCCATTCCAGCTTGGCGCGCCGGGCCGGGTCGGTGACCAGCTCCATTCCCACCCAGCCCACCTGCCGTCCCCAGAGAAAGTCTCTCGCCTGCACGGCCATGAAAATCCTGTCATCGATGTCCAGTTTCATCGGGCTGCCGTAGCAGAGCGTGTAGCCGCCCCAGACCGCCGGGGTCATCGGGATCTGGCTCTCATCGGGCGGCTCCCAGGTGAGGAACGCGTCCATGCAGTCGATATAGGTCTCGCAGAAAAATTCCGTGGTCAGCGCGGCGCCGCGCGGCACGGCCACCCGCTTGGCTTCCTGGCACAGCTTGCGGTAATCGGCGCACCACCAGCCGCCGCCGCCCAGCGGGTGGCCGTGGCTGCGGTCGAAGCAGAGCTGGGGTTTGCCCGCGGCGATCTGGTCCAGGTAGATCGCGTTGGAGCCGTAATAGCCGCTCAGGGTGTCCACCAGGGCGGTCACGATATCGTGCCAGCGCTCGGTGCTGACACAGGCGAAAGTCATGCGGGCCGAGAAATCGCCGTAGAACACGATCTCCGGGGTGCCCAGACGGTCCTTGACCGCCAGGTCCTCGAAGCGGCGGCGGTACTCAGGACGGTCGTAGTCGAAACTGAGGCCGTTGATGTAGGGGGCGACGAGCACCCCGGCCTTGACCGCGCGGGCTGTCACCTCGCGGAAACCCGGCCGCGGCGGCAGGAAATCGGGGTACTCGTTGTCGAAACGGTTGTGGTGCCAGTTGTACCACTGCACCCCGATCGGGAAGCCGAAATACTTCTTCGCCTGCAGGAACAGACGTTCATCCCCGGCCAGGGTGTTGGTCCGGCTCTCCACCGGGCCGAAATCGAACAGCCCGTGCACCAGCCACAGCCCCAGCTCCTTGATCGAGACCGGCGTGTCAGTCCGCGCCGAGAGCGGCCCGCCCGATCCCCAGGCCTGTTTGATTGTCCATTCGCGATAGAGCTTGCAGGCCTCGATCCAGCCTCCTCGGTAGACCCCGATCACAGCCGGATAGGGTGCGCTGAAGCCGTTCCCGGCTTGGCCCATGTTTTCGGCGTAGGTCAGGAAATAGAATTTCTCTCCCGGCTCTATCACGTAGCGCTTGTTCCAGGCGGCCGAGTCGTGGGCCGCCAGGTAGACCCCGCTATCCCCGCGGTTTGCGGACAGGAAAGCCATGGGCCAGCCCGAGGAGGGGTAGCCGAAATAGTTGGTCAGAAGGCCGGAGGCGCGCCGGTGCAGGCTGCCGGTCTTGTAGTCCGGGATAGCGAGGTCGTACTCTCCAGCCGCCAGGAACCCGGTGAAGAAAGGAAAGTGCACCTCGGCCAGGCCCCAGGAGTCGCTGCGGTTGTCCACGGCGATCCGCCACTCGGCGCAGCCCTTGTCCGGGGGAAGGTCCACCGTGACCGTGATGTCCAGGATATCTTTCTCTTTCCAGAGGCTCAGCCCGCGCCAGCTCAGGCGCAGACGGCTGCCGCCGTCCGGGCGCGGCTCCTCGCTCCAGTCCGAGCAGTCGAAACTGGAGCTTCTTATCACCTGCTGGCGCTCCCCGTGGCTGAAAACCAGCTCCCATACTGTGTAATCGTCCCGGCCGCCGCGGATATGGTTCAGGTCCGCGCTCCGGTCGACCAGGGCCGACAGGCCCATGCGCGGGGGCTGGAACTCGAACCGGACCTGCTTGTTTTCCAGGCGGACAATTTGCTCCTTCTGTGCGTTCAGCAGGCTGGGGAGGGCTGTCAGGAGAGCGAGCACGAGCGACAAGTGGATTATTTCTGCCTTGAGCTTGTTCATCTGTTTCCCGCTCGTTAACGTGGTTGAGGGAAAATCCATGATCACAGCATTGGCTTGAGACCGCGGCGGAACGGTATATGAACAGATGGATGGTAAAAGCCGGAGCGATGGCAGTCAAGGTTGAGGTCCGGTTTTCCCATATTTCTTGGGGAGGATAGAAAAACCTTTGATTTTAGGCTGAGATGCCTTATTTTTATTATCACATGGTAACTGTCCTCTAACAGAAGGCGCCCACGGCGCGAGTTTCCGGGTGCATGACTCCTGCCTGTCATGCACAGCGCAATGTTGTGCCTTCTGACCTCTCTGAAATATCTCCTATTCCAATTTGAATCCGAGGCCGATTTTACGCGCTTTTCCGCGTGTATGCGCCTTGCACTATATTTTTGATAATGGGAAGGTTACTACAATGGACGAGTTCAAACTGCCCGACTTTTTCTTCGAGGTTTTCACCGCATCTTTGCCCCGGCTGGGTCCGGGAGATGACGATTCCACGCGCAAGGCGCTCCGGATGGCCTTCCAGGGCTGGGAGCGGAGCGCGGATGACAAAACACTGCGGATTCTGGATATCGGCTGCGGCAACGGGGCCCAGACAATGCAGCTCGCGCTCAACACTCAGGGCGATATCACGGCCCTGGACAACCACGCGCCGTTCCTGGAAGAGCTGCGCCGCCGGGCCGGGAAGGCCGGGGTGGCCGCACGGATACGCACCGTGTGCAAGAGCATGTGCAGCCTGGGCGAGGCGGACGGCCTTTTCGACCTGATCTGGTCGGAGGGCGCGCTCTCGCTGTACAACATGTCGTTCGAGCAGGGCCTGGCCGCCTGCCGGGAGCGCCTTGCGCCCGGGGGACGGATGGCGGTGAGCGACCTGGCCTGGTTCAAGGCCGACCCGCCCCAGGAGTGCCGGGAGTTTTTCAACAATGTCTACCCCGGAATCAGCGGCCTGGAGGAGAACCTGGCCCGGATGCGGCAGATGGGATACAGGGTGCTCGGGCATTTCAACCTGCCCGAGACAGCCTGGCGCGAGAACTATTTCAAGCCCCTGGCCGCGCAGATCGACTCCGTGCGGGAGAGTTTCTCCGCCGACCCGGACAGGAAGGCTCTCCTCGAGAGCCTGGAGTACGAGGGGGAGGTTTACCGGAAGTATTCGAGCTGGTACGGCTACACTTTTTTCGTGCTGCAGAGGGAGTAGACCGGAACCGGTGTAGCTGTTGAGCAGTAAAAAGCCCCCCGGAGGCCCAGAGCGGCTTCCGGGGGGCTGCTTTAATGCCGATTGGCAATGGTTATTATCGTGCAAAGCGATCATTCCTTCTTATGTGGCCAATAAATGATCGACAAACTCAAAAGCGTTTTGCGCTTTTTCAAATGGGATGTGTGGTTTAATATTTACAAGATACTCCACGCGCTTATCTTTTGGAATATGTCTATGCTCTTTGGTTATATACAGTGCTGTCGCCCAACGTTCTAACGTAGAAACGCCCTTGTTTCCGAAAGTAGAAGCAACGTAAAGTATTGATTCTTTATAATTATTAATTGTCTTTGGAAACTTATCCATCAAGAGTTGTCCCGTTATTGAAGAGCTGAAAGTTGGACCATAAGGCTTCTGCTGCTCGGTCAACTCCAGTAAGCCATCGGCAAACATTGCCGCCAATTCATCATGAAGGTTGAAGGAATAAGGTCCATGCTTATAGATGGTGAATTGAAATTTCAAAGGAACCGATTTTAATTCTGTTAAAAAGTATGTTGCTTTTTGAATGTGTGTTTCGCCGCACCAGCTTCCATGCTTTTGAAGTTCTTCAATCAAAGATAGCGTAATAGCTGCCCTCTCTAAGTAATTCATCTATCTTCTCCTTCCTTAATTGTTATGATGTCGTTCTTGTTCCTTTTTACCCAATCCAGAGCTTTGTCGATAATTGCTCTGTCTGCAAAGACATATCCAACATTTACAAGAGGAACATGTTGTAAAGCTTTTGAGATTGCCAAAGAATTAACGATGCTTCCATCTCTTCTCAAGACTGGAAATAAGGATGGATGTCCTTTTTGCTTGTAGCGATCTATTCTGATATTTTCTGGTTTAAACTTCTTTTGGGATTCTTGAAAAATATATTCTACGGCTTCGGGATTTATTGGTTCATCGTCTGGGTTGAGTTCATAGAGAACTTTAAAGTGTTTTCGATTCACAATTCTGTTTGCATGAATGTGGCCGGTGCTTTCTTTTTCTCGACTGGCTTTATAAAAGGCGGCTGTCACTTCGTTGTCTGTAATTGATAGATGCTTATCAACGTCTGTAGAAAATTTTCCTCCTTCAAGCCAATCGGATAAAAAATCCTTAAGATGAATATCATAGATTCTTCTTACGGAGTGAAAATAAACTTGAGAGTACATGAAATATCGTGCTAATAATAAAGCTTCTGCTGATTGCAATCCTCCTTCTTCAATTCCAAGGGTTGGTTCCACCGATTTATCAGTTTCATCTTTGTCTTGTTGAGGTGGTGTCAGAATTCGCAGAGTATCAATCAATCTATGGTGATCGAATTTTCCATATACAACTCCAACATGATGCGAATCCCTTAGGAGGTAATCCATGCGATCAACACCGAATGCATCACCAACGATTATTTCAGAAAGAATCGATTCCCAATCAGAAAATTCTAAATCGGGTGCGTATTTTTTTCCAACAGCAAGTTTAACAATATCATTCGGGTCAAGAGGAGGGCGTTGTTTTTTCCAATATTGAGCCATGTGATTGCTTAAGATTATTTCTCTTGTAAGCCTTTCATGATTCCAGCCTTCAGGAAGTAAGTCATTTTCTGCGGCATGGGAGAATGGTAAATGTCCTAAATCATGACACAATGCGGCTATTCTTAATATTCTTCTCCAGTAAACCTTTTTATCTTTATCGTTTACTTCTGGAAGTAAGGATTTGATTTCGTCGTTTAAATTTTCCGGTGTTGTTATAATATCGAATACTTTGCCTGCCAATTCCATCACACCTAAAGAATGCTCAAATCGCCTGTGTGTCGCGCCTGGATAAATTAAATATGACATTGCTAACTGATGGATGTTTCTCAATCTTTGGAACGGAACAGAGTCAACTATTTCCCGCTCTTGACTGTCGAGCCTAACAAAAACATGAATAACATCCCTGATCTCATGTTGGATTTTTATCATGACTATCTCGCCGAGAGAAATAGGGGGGTGCCTTTACTTTTTATTTTATAATTTATACGACAGACAAGCAACAAAAAAAAACGGCAGATAACCTCTGCCGTTTTGTGGAGCCGCCATAATTCTTTACTTAACGAACCTGATCAGCGACGGATCGTAGTCCTCGGGCTTCTGGTAGCCCAGAAGGTTGAGCAGCGTGGCGGCCACGTTGGTCAGGCCGGGCTTCTCGATCCCCGCCATCTCGTACTCACCCTGGTAGCCGTAGTCCACGATCCAGAACGGCACCGGGTTCAGGCTGTGGGCCGTGCGCACCTCGCGCACGCCTTTCTTGTTCACGGTGAACATTTCGTCGCTGTTGCCGTGGTCGGCCGTGATCACGGCCACGCCGTTCAGTTCCTTCACCACCTCCAGCAGACGGCCCACGCAGGTGTCGACTGTCTCCACCGCGATGACCACCGCCGGGATCACCCCGGTGTGGCCCACCATGTCGCCGTTGGCGAAATTGAGCCGCCCGAAACGGTACTTGCCGCTCTTGAGCAGCTCGACAGTCTTGTCCGTAATTTCCAGGGCCTTCATCTTCGGGGCCTTGTCGAACTCGATCCGGTCCGAGGGTATCTCCACGTACGTTTCGAGGCTCTTGTCGATGTAGCCGCTGCGGTTGCCGTTCCAGAAATAGGTCACGTGGCCGAATTTCTGGGTCTCGGAGATGGCGAACATGGTGGTTTTCTCGGTAACCAGATATTCGCAGATCGTATGGTCGATTTTGGGCGGCTGGACCAGATACTTGGGCGGCATGTTGATGTCGCTGTCGTACTGCATGATCCCGGCGTAGAGCACATTCGGCAGGGGGCCGCGGTCGAACTTGTCGAAATCCTTGAGCGTGAAAGCCTTGCTGATCTCGATCGCCCGGTCGCCGCGGAAGTTGAAGAACACCACCGCGTCGCCGTCAACGATGGGCCCCACCGGCTTGCCGTCGCTGCCGGCGACCACGAACTCGCCCAGGTACTGGTCGGTGATCTTGGGGTCCTCGGCGTAGAGGGTGCTGATCGCGGCCTCGGCGCTGGCGAACTTGCGGCCCTCGCCGCGCACGTGGGCTTTCCAGCCGCGCTCGACAATCTTCCAGTCCGCTTCGTAGCGGTCCATGGTCACTTTCATGCGGCCGCCGCCCGAGGCGATGCGGTAGTCGAAGCCGTTGGCGTCGGACAGCTCCTTGAGCAGGGCCTCGGTGGGACGGATGTAGTCCAGGGCGCTTCTCTCGCCCACATCCCGGCCGTCGCACAGCGCGTGCACCCGCACCCGGCGCACACCCTGGGCCGCGGCATGACGCAGCATGGCGAAAAGCTGCTCGATGTGGCTGTGCACGTTGCCGTCCGACAGCAGGCCGATAAAGTGCAGCGTGCCGCCGTCCAGCGCCTGCCTGACCACCTGCTTCCAGACCTCGCCCTCGAACATCTCGCCCGAGGAGAGGGCCAGGTTGACCCGCTTGGCCCCCTGGGCGAACACCCGCCCGGCGCCCAGCGCGTTGTGCCCCACCTCGCTGTTGCCCATGTCGTCCTCGGAGGGCAGCCCCACCGCCGGGCCGTGGGCCTTGAGTTGGGTGTAGAGCTTGTCCTCTTTCCAGAGACGGTCGAGAGTGGGGGTCTTGGCCAGCCAGACCCCGTCCGACTCATCGTGCTTGCCGATCCCCACCCCATCCAGCACCATGAAAAGAAGCGGGCCGCTGCGTCCGTTGAAGCCTTTCAGCCTGTTCAGCTTGAGCGTCGACATCTTTTTCCCTTTCCACTGTGTTGTAGCGGCGTTTTCGCCGCAGAACCCTGTCCGTTTCCGGCGGTCCTCCCCAATGGCGGACCCGCGCCGGAACTAAATATAACAAAAAAGCGGGGTGTTTTTCCAGTCCGACGGCCGGCGCGAGGTTGGGGGCGATGCGCTTAATGCTTGCGGCGGCGCAGATTGTGTCTTTCCTTTCCCGCGGCATCCAGGCTGAAAAGCCCTGGAACTGTTGTCCGACGGGCTTCGCGCGGATCTCGGCCGTTGGAAAAATCTTTTGACAGCCCTGTCCCGTTCCGGTAGAATACAGGCGGAATCGATGTAAAAAAACCTGCATAGAAGAACCTCCGACACGGATGTCGGTGAGCACCGGCGCGCCGCATCCAAGGCGGCCGTTCGATGCGAAGCGCCTGGACGGCCCTTCCCGGGGCCGACATCTCGGTATCCATCGTTCCGGTCGGGAGGTCACGGATGAGAGGCGATAAGGCTGGAATAGGCTATTCAGAGCTGAAAGACTCCCTGGCCGCGGGACAGGAAGCCGCCCGCGGGGCCCTGGCGGACCGTGATGGACAACCGGGGTCGCTGGCCCTGGCTTTCTGCACCGGACGGCACGACCCGCAGGCCTGCCTGGAGGGCATCCGCAGCGAGCTGGGCGACACACCGGTGCTGGGGGGAGCGGCGATCGGCATCATCACGGCCGGGCGCCTGGGCTACGAGGGATATCAGGTGGGAATAGCCGTTCTGCCCGCGGACCTGGCTGTCAGCCTGGCTGCGGCGGGTGGGATGGAACGGGATGAGAAAGAGGCCGGCCGGAAGCTGGCTGAGGCGTTGAACGGCTCAGCCCCTGGTGCGAGCAGGCTCGGCCTTCTGTTTTACGAGACGGTCCGCCAGGGGCCCCCGCCCGCACCCAGGATGAATGTGTCCTCCTGGCTGCTGGAGGGGTTCGGGAGCGCGATCCGCCAGGCGCCCGCCCTGCTGCTGGGGGCAGGGCTGATAAGCAGCTATTCGATGACCCCGGGCTTCCAGTTCCTGGGCGCGGAGCTCGGATACCAGAGCGCGGGCGCGGTGCTGCTGGACGGGGAGTTCGAGGCTTTCTCCGGCATCATGCACGGTTGCAAGCCGATGAGCGACTACCACACGATCACCCGGGTCGAGGGCCCTGTGGTGTTCGAGATCGACAACCGTCCGGCGCTGGACGTGGTGCAGGAGATGCTGGGCGAGCGTGAATGGAAAGAGAACCTGCCCCTGATGCTGATCACGCTGGGACGCAACATGGGCGGGCGCTACGACCCGTTCAACGAGACCCGCTACATCAACCGCCTGGTGGTGGGCGGCGACAGCACCGCCCGGAGCATCACCCTGTTCGAGGCGGATTTCGAGAACGGCAGCGAGTTCCGTTTCATGCGCCGCAACGAGGAGCTGATGCTGGCCTCGACCGAGAAAGGCTGCCGGGATGCCCGGGCGCGTCTGGTCCAGGAAAACCTGGAGCCGTTTTTCGCCCTGTACATCGATTGTGCGGGACGGGCTGCCGGCTATTGCGGGGCGGACCAGGAGGAAGCCGATATCGTACGCCGGGCCATCGGGCGCGACATCCCGCTGCTCGGATTCTATTCCGGGGTGGAGATCGCCCCGCTGCTGGGCCGCAGCCGCGGTCTGGACTGGACCGGAGTTCTGCTGATAATGAGCCGAAAGAAATGATCCGGCAATGAACACGGACGATGACAAAACACTGAGCGAAAGGCACACTTTCCTCTGCCGTCAGTACGAGGAGGCCACCTGCGACCTTCTGCGCGCCGATGTGCGCAACCTCGACCTGACCCGCCGCCTGCGCCAGGCCCGCGGCTCGTTCAAGTTCATCTCGGTGCTCAGCCACAACATCGAGCTGGCTTTCGAGGAGAAAGACCTGTTCGAGAACGTGGTGCGCGCCCTGACCTCCGACCTGAACATGGACGCCGCCGCGCTGGTCCGGGTGAACCCGGAGCATGGGCGTTTCGAGGTGCTGGCCCAGCGGGGTCTGGACCTGGGTCGCCCGGAGGTCCGCGTGCCCTCGGGCATCGATCTCGGCGATGCCGGGTGCATCTGGCAGGTAAACAGCCGAACCTCACCGGAGGCTTTCCAGAGCTGGCTGATCCGTCGTTTCGGCCTGCCCTGCCTGATCTGGCACCCGGTTGGCCGGGAGCACCCCGACCGGCTGGCCCTCTACATCGGCAACCGTTTCGAGGACATGGTCACCAAGCCCCTGTTCGGCGAGGACATCCTGGAGGCGGTGGGCGCGATCTGCGCCGTGATCGGCCTCAAGCTGGACAACATCCGCAAGACCCTCGACATGCTGGACTACGAGTCCGACCGCCGCAGCATCGAGCGCTACCGGGAAATGGCTGAATCACTGCCCCAGGCGGTGCTCGAGACCGACGCCGAGGGGCGACTGATCTACATGAACAGCCGCGGGTTCCAGGATTTCGGCTACACGCGGGAGGACATGGAAACCGGGCTGAGCCTTTTCCAACTCACCGCTCCGGACTACTGGGACCGGATCTGGATGGACATCGGCCGGGTGCTCAAAGGGGAGAACATCATCGGGCTGGAATACGTTTCGGCGCGCTCGGACGGCAGCCTGTTCCCGGTGCTGATGCACGCCGCCCCGCTGTTCACCGGCGACCAGGTGGTCGGAGTTCGCGGGATCGTGGTCGACCTGACCGAGAGCCGCCAACTGGAGGAGCAGCGTATCCGCACCGAGAAGCTGGAGTCGGTGGGCCTTCTGGCCGGGGGGATCGCCCACGATTTCAACAACATCCTGATGGCCATGCTGGGCAGCATCTCGATGGTCAAGCGCGCCCTGGTCGACCTTCCCGATCACTACGAAATCCTGAGCGAGGCGGAGCACGCCGGCTACCGGGCGCGCGAGCTGACCCAGCAACTGCTCACCTTTTCGCGCGGCGGCGCACCGGTGCGCCGTCCGGCCTACATCCCGCAGATCATCCGCGAGACCGCTCGATTCTCCCTGATGGGCTCGAGCGTCTCCTGCCGTTTCTCCATCGCCGACAACCTCTGGACCGCCGAGGTGGACACCGGCCAGATCAGCCAGGTGATAAACAACCTCGTGCTCAACGCGGTCCAGGCCATGCCGGAGGGCGGGGAGGTGAAAATCCGCGCCGGCAATGTCGAGATTTCCTCGCGCAGCCGCCTTCCCCTGCGCAAGGGGCATTACATCAAGATCGTGGTGGAGGACACGGGCTACGGCATTCCGGAGGAGAACCTCTCGCGCATCTTCGATCCCTATTTCACCACCAAGGAGAACGGCAGCGGTCTTGGCCTGGCCACGGCCTATTCGATTATCTCGCGCCACGGCGGCTGCATGACTGTCCAGAGCACGCAGGGGCAGGGCTCGCTGTTCACCATCTATCTGCCCGCCCTGGAGCTGGAGCTTTCGGGCGAGCCGGCCGAGCCGTGCGCGGGAGTCTGCCGGAAGCAGAAACGGGTGCTGCTGGTGGATGACGAGGAGGTGGTGCGTCGCGTGGTGACCCGCATGCTCACCACCCTGGGGCACGAGGTGCAGGCGGTGGAGGAGGGGGAGGCGGCCCTGCGGGAATACCGCCGTGCCCGTCTGGCCGGAGAGCCCTACGATGTGGTGATCCTGGACCTCACGGTCCAGAACGGCCTGGGCGGGCGCGAGGCGGTGGGACTGCTGCTCAAGGAGGACCCCCAGGCGCGGGTGATCCTGTCCAGCGGCTACTCCAACGACCCGGTGCTTTGCAACTACCAGGAGCACGGGTTCAAGGGCATCATCACCAAACCCTACCTGATAGAGGACCTGCGCGACACCCTGGAAAGTCTCTGAGCTGCGGATGCGCTGAAAGTGGATTGAAATGCGCAGGGGCGGGTTCATATCCCGCCCCTGTTCTATTTCAACATACCTTTGCCACCGACGGCCTATCGCCTCCCGCCAGTTTTACACTTCCAGGAAATCCGAAACCTGCCCCTGGCGCGCGATCATCCTTTCCAGGGCCTCGATCGAGAAAAACAACCGCCGCGGCTGGTGCAACAGGTCGTACTGCTCGAAACGGTCCGGCCGCTGGTAGGCGAAGCGGTACAGACGGTCGTACCAGAACTGGGCCCAGGGCGCGTGGGTGTGCTCGATCGCCAGGAGGTTGAACAGCATGTAGTCCTCCAGCGGTCCCCAGCGGGGAAGGTCCTCGAGCGGGGCGTTGATGTCGATGTGCTCGAACTCGCCGAAGCCGATGCGGAGCTGACGCCGGCCCATCACCATCGCGTCCATGAACAGGTCGCGGTCGCCGGTGCGCAGCGCCTGGCGCATGCACATCCAGGCAGCCTGCACGCCGTGCCAGTTCGAGTCGTGGTGCGACTGGCCGTAGGGCTGGAAAGTGGAATCGAGCAGCTCGACAAACTCGCCCGCCTCCGGCCGCCAGTGGTGATGGGTGATGTTGCGCGCGCACATCTGCGCGATCTGCTCCACGCGGTCATCGTGGGTCAGGTCGCCCAGCGGCATCAGCGTGTTCAGAAAATGCACCCACAGCCCCAGGAACTTGGTCCCCGGGTTGTAGACCGCCGAGTCCCAGCCGCCGTAGTACATGAAATCCGGAGCCAGCAGCTTGCGGTTGATCGCGTAGACCGTGGACAGAGCGGTGTCGAGGTCGGCTTTCTCGCCGGTGGCCTTGTAGAACTCGGTCAGGCCGAGGGCCACGTAGAAATCGCCCGCCGGGTCCGATTCGGCCAGCAGCACCTTGCCCTCGGGAGTCAGCTCGGAGGCCCAGGTGCCGTCCGGGTTGCGGGCGTACTTGTAGATGAAGTCGCGGGTGTGGCGGGCGATGGCCAGGTGGCGCTCATCGTGGCTGAAATGGTTGTACAGGTAGGAGAAAGTCCAGATCGCCCGTCCCTGGAAATACATCTGTTTCAGGTAGTAGTGCTTGGCCAGGTAGGGCATGCCTTTCATAAGCTCGCGGTAGGGCATCACGCCGCCGCGCTCCCAGTCGATCCCGTGGTCTTTCCAGTAGCCCAGGTAGTCCCGGTCCAGCTCCTGACGGTGCCGCTGTTTCAATTCCTGAAGGCTCAGTCCGGCGATCCGGTCGACCACGGTCCGGCTTTGTTTGGCTACACCGTAAGGCCCGGCGGACGGGGCGGCCTCGGATTCCGTTTCTGCGGCCCGGCCCAGGCTGATCAAGCCGAGCGGCGCAGCCGAGCTGACAATGAACTGCCTGCGGTTGAGCATTCATCCTCCTGCGGGTAAAAGTGCCTTTTCAGCGACTGGAATTGTTGAGCAAGCTTAGCACGGAGTGGAAGGAAATTCAACGCGCGTGAATGGAAAAAGAAGGGAGTGTTCCCGGGAGCGGGAGGGCAGACGTGTCCCTTGCACCGGCCTTGACAGCCCAACGCATAATGAAGTATGATTACGCCGTTGTCCCTGACTTAAGGAGGCTGGCCTTGCCCGCACGGTTGATTGTTTTTCTGCTCGTTCTCTCTCTTCTCTGCGCCTGCTCGCGCGGCGAAAAGCCCGCGCAGCCGCAGGCCGCAGCGCAGGATACAACCACATTACTCCGGCCCACAGCGCAAGACAACGCAGCCCCCACAGCCGAAGACACCGCCGTGGTTCATAAGGAATATTCTTACGACGATCCTGAAAAACAAATTAGAGAGCGTTACCTGTCCAGATTTACGGAAGAAGATTGGGAAAAATCGGTTAAGGACATCAAGCATCTGCCCCCGTCGGATTTCGCCCTCCTTCCCACGGAAATCCAGGAATGGCTTGCGGCCGAAGGATATTCAATTCCCCAACCCTATGACGCAACTGAACGGGTGAACGTCATATCCGGGGATTTCTGTGCGGCTGGGTCACAGGACTGGGCCGTTCTGGCCTCCAAAGACGAGATCTGCTGCATCATTGTGTTCCGTCACGGCTCAGCCTCCGACACTCTGATTGCATCAGTGTCCCCGGAGCGGGATTATATGGATTACACCGGGAACGGCCGGTTCGGGTTTATCCGACAAATCGAAACCGCTGATCCTTTTTATGGCGAGAAATACACACCTGCCAACATCGACAGCATCTTTCCCTCGACCGATCACTTTGGTATCGGCGGCAAGGCTCACGGCGGCTTACTGTACTGTGACAACGGGATATGGTACAGTTTTAAAGGCTATTACGACGAGATGTACGTTTCACCTGGGGTCTGGCTGGCGGCTGCCGAAGCTTTAAAGCGCCTGCCGCCATCGGCGTTCCCGGACCTGCCAGAAGGCATACGCATCTGGATGGAAAAGGAGGGCTATACAGTCCCCCAAGTCTACGGCGATGACGAGCCGCACAATGTCATCTCCGGTCAATTCTACCAAACCGGAGTGACAGATTGGGCTCTGCTCGCCTCTAAAGATTTAAAATCCCGCCTCTTTATTTTTCGCGGCGGTACTGAACTGGATTCATCGCTGGCCGGGCCATGCAAGGAAACCGGATACATGCAGGGCTTCGGCGACGGGATACTCGGTTTCTCGTGGTATATAAGCACCGCGGACAGCGCGTATATTCTGAGCCAGTTCAAATCGTATGACCGCGACGAGGAACCCCCGTTTCCGATTGAGCACGACGGGATCGAAGACGGTTTCATGGACAAGGCCTCGACCGTGCTGTACCACCGCGAGGGCGAGTGGCACGAGTTGCCGGGAGCAGACTGAACTCAACTTAAAGGAATCGAGCAATGCCAGTGTTCATATATAGAACCTTTCTTTCCATGCGTCCCGACAAATTGGAAATATTTCAGGGCATTTTCTTTAAACCAATCCCTTTGCCTATTTGACTGTCTCGTGTAATTGATATCTACTTGTTCCCCGAACATATGTGTTTTATGCGGAGACTGAAACGGTTTCTTTTTACTCTCCTCCGTATCCTTAAGTTGGCAATCGAAACGCCCTCCGTTGATCAGGCTCATGTCGTTCACTTCCAGTTTCTTGACTTTCGGTTTCACATGGTCACAAAGATCGTCCAGGGAAACTCGTGGTCCGGGCTTATAAGGTCCGAATTTGAAATTTCCGCTTTCTTTTGCACCCGGCTCTATTCTGAATTTTAAGATATCAAACTTGCCTTCGTCAAACGCCTTGCAATAATCAGCCGCCAGCTTTTGAATCGCGCTTATCAAAGCCGGCGTCCCGAAATGGTTCTCCAGATGTTCATCTGTCTTTCCGATCAGCTTTATATCATCCGATCCCTTCAACTCGATAAAGTTTCCCCTGTATTCCACCACCATCTTGAATTTCCGGATGGCATACACCAGTCCGGTTTTCTTGTCGAGAAATTCCGCCTTGGCGAAAATCGAGCCACAAACCCCGTAGGAGGTGTAATTCACCGCTGTGCCCCAGCGGCTCCCATCCAGCTCGAAAGTGGAGAGGCCGTCCACGTTGAAACCACTGAATTCGCCTATCGATTTGCGCCAACCCACCGGATCGCAGTAGTCACCGTGGATATGTCCACCGGATGTACCTTCGTATGCGAGTGTCAACCTTACTTGGCAGCCTTTATGGCCGCTGAAACGGAACCTCCCCTCAACCTTATGGGTGTAATCTGCCGTATCACCGTCTTTTTTCTTCAAATGGATCATGGCTATGTTCGCGGGGGATAGATCAAAATAGACCTTTGGACTGACAGCCAGCACCCTGATTTCCATTTTTTCCTCGTGTGTCCCGGACGGCCCACGGAATTTCGCCAGCGCTTTCACCTGGCCGCTCACTATGCCTGGGCCCGGTTTCCATACAATCTTTTCCCATTTGGAAGGGTCTTTGAAAATCAGGCTCGACGGGCTGAATTCTCCGATATCCCGCGAGGCTGGCATCTCCGGCCCGCGGCCACTTTCTACATCTGGGATAAACGTGTAATACATGAACAGTTGGGTTCCCAACCCGGCACGGGCTTTGAGTTCCACCACATTCTTGCTGAAATTGTTGTTCAGGTCCAGAATGCAGTTGTCCGCGCGTAACCCGCTCAGGTGTTGCTGTATCTGTGGTTTAAAAGGTGCGATCATCCCAACCTCCCCCCTCCGGAGAATAAAACCCGCAATACACGGAAATCATGAATAAAAATTCATGCACTAAAATAACGATTATGCACTCCAAAATCCAGCGAAGTTGGTGCGTTTAAAGCGTTTAGTGCAAATAATGCAAAATATTTTTCGTGAGAACAGAATGATTCGGGGGGAAGGTTGTCAGCCGGAGACAAAAGCGCCCCTGGGGCCTGTCCGGGAAGAACAGGCCGTCAGGGGCGCCTCGGTGATAGACGTTCTCAGAGCAGGAAGAACAGGAACTGGCAGATCACGGTGATGAGGATCAGGGCCACCGGGTAGACCGCGGTGTAGGCCAGAAGGGGCTGACGGCTGTCGGTGAGGTCGGTGATCGCGCCCAGGGCCGGAGTGCTGGTCATGCCGCCGCAGATCGCCCCCATGACGGTCAGGAAATCCAGGCGCCACAGGTAGCGGCTGAGCAGCAGGCCCACGATCGAGGCCCCCAGGGTGATCAGCGCCCCGGCCACCAGCAGCGACAGGCCCGACTCGGCGATGACCTGGGCGAACGAGCCGCCCGCCGAGGTGCCCGCCCCGGCCAGGAACAGCACCAGCCCGAGCTGGCTCATGATATACTTGGCCCCGCGCGGGATACGGATATTGAGCTTGCCGATCCGTCCGTAGTGCGCCAGCACCAGGCTCACCAGCAGGGGCCCCCCGGCCAGGCCCAGGCGGAAACTGGCCCCGCCGGGCAGCGGGATGTTCTCGAAGCCGAGCATTATCCCGGCGAATATGCCTAACGACAGGGCCAGGATGTTGGTCTCGTGGATGCGTTTCTCCTGCTGGCCGGCCGCCTGGACGAACCGCTCGCAGTCCTCCCGCGCCCCGGCCACCCGCACCGAATCCCCCACCTCCAGCACGAACCGTCCGGTGGGCACGAACTCCATGTCCTCGCGGAACACCCGTGTGACCACCACGCCGTAGTTCTCGAACACGCCCAGGTCACGAAGGCTGTGGCCGGTCATGTCGGAGCTGGAGACGAAGGCGTCGCGCGAGATAACATCCGGGCTCGCCAGCATGTCCTCGGTGTGGGTCTCCTCGCCGATCAGCAGCTTGAGCTTTTCCAGGTCCTCCTCCTGGCCCACGGCCAGGATAATGTCGCCCAGCTCCAGGCGCAGGTCGGGACGGGCCGCCATCACCTGGCCGCCGCGGTGCACGCGGCTGACGTTGACCGCGGTGATGCTGTGCAGCTTGAGGTCGACCAGGGTGCGCCCCACGCAGCCGGGGTTCGAGACCCGATACTGGCGGCGGTGGACTTTCTTGCCCTGCGGCTCGCTGTTCTGCACCAGGCGCTCCTCGGCCTCCAGGTCGATCCGCAGCAGACGCGGCAGCAACTGCACGAACAGCACCACGCCGATCACCCCGAACGGGTAGGCGATACCGTAGCCCACGCTCACCCGCGGGTCGCCGGCGGCATCCATGGCCGAGGCCAGGGCCGGAGTGCTGGTCATCGCTCCGGCGTACATCCCGATCGCCAGGGACGGGTCGATGCCGAAAGCCCGGGTCACCAGCCAGGTGATCGCAGCTCCGGCTGCCACCACCGCCGCGCCGATCTTGGCGAACACCACCCCGCGGCGCTTGAACTGGTTGAAAAAGCGCGGCCCGGCCTGCAGGCCCACCGCGTAGACAAACAGGATGATGCCGAGGTCCTGGACCTCGTGCGGCAGCTTGACCCCGAAATGCCCGAACAGCAGGGCCACGAACAGCACCCCGGAGGAACCCAGCGTGATGTTGGCCAGGCGGAGGTTGCCCAGGGCGCTGCCCAGGGCGATGATCAGGAACAGGGCGGCCAGAGGTTGAAAAAGCTGCTGCAGCATGTTTAGGTCTTTCTCCGTGTCTGTACGGTCGGGATTTCCTTGCCAGAGGAGGGCCTGAACTCTATGTTGAACTATGAATCAGGGTCGGTTCCCGGCCGGCGGAAAATGCCCCAGGAATCCGTATAAACTGCAATATAAAGCAATTTGAGGGTTTTTGCAAAGTTGGCGTGCGCTTTCGGGTGGCCGGCTGGCCAGTCGTGCGGTTAAGGTTTCCGGGATCGGGTCCCGGAAAACGGAAGGCGAGAGAGAACAATCATACGGATGAGGTGACATGTTGATCCACGCTGTGCTGGTGATATCGACCGTGGCGGTCCTGGAGGGGCTGCTCTCGGCGGACAACGCCCTGGTCCTGGCGATCCTGGTGCGGGTGCTGCCCAAGGAACAGCAGAAAAAGGCCCTGCTCTACGGGATCGGCGGGGCGTTCGTATTCCGTTTCCTGGCGATCCTGAGCGCGGCGACCCTCATCCGCTACTGGTACCTTCAGGCCCTGGGCGCGGCCTACCTGGCCTACCTGGCGGTCAAGCACTTCGCCTACCACGCCACGGCGGACCAGCGCAAAGGCCCGCCCAAGAAAGCCGGGTTCTGGCACACCGTGCTGCTGGTCGAGCTGACCGACATCGCTTTCGCCATCGACTCGATCCTGGCCGCGGTGGCCCTGACCCCGGAGATATGGCTGGTCTACACCGGCGGCATCCTGGGGATGATATTCATGCGCTACGCGGCGAGCTGGTTCATCAAGCTGCTCGAAAAGTTCCCCAACCTGGAGCACGCCGCCTACCTGGTGATCGGCTGGATCTCGGTCAAGCTGGGCCTGGAGGCGGCCTCCAACTGGCAGGAGTCGCTGGGGCACGCCTGGCACTGGCACCTTCCGCCATGGCTGTTCTGGATTGTCACTTTCGCGCTGTTCGGGTTGGGGTTCCTGGGCGGGCGCAAGGCCGCTAAAAGCAAGACGGCTCCGGAAATGGAGGACTGACCGGTGGGACATCTGCTCGACGGGCTTGAGAAAATCCCGATGCTGCTGCCCCTGGCGATCATGTGCATGCGGATCAGCGATGTTTCGATCTCCACCATGCGCATGATAATGATAATCCGGGGCAAGCGCTTGATCGCGGCCAGCCTCGGGTTTTTCGAGGTTCTTATCTGGCTGGCGGCCATCACGGGGATTATCAGCCACCTGAACAACTGGCTCAACGTGATTTTTTACGGCATCGGATTTTCGCTGGGCAATGTCACCGGGATGTACATCGAGAGCAAGATGGCGGTGGGCCAGCAGGTGCTGCGTTTTATCAGCCGGAACGAGGGTGACAGGATAATCTCATCCCTGCGCGACAAGGGCCAGGGCGTGACCCAGGTGCAGGCCACGGGGCGTGACGGCCCGGTGGGGCTGGGGTTCATGATCGCCGCCCGCAAGAAAGTCCCGCGCATCATCGACACAATCACCGAGATCGACCCGGCCGCCGTGATCACTGTGGAGGATGTCCGCCACAGCAACATTGTCGACTACTACCAGCATGGGCAGATCGGCACCCGCTGGTGGAATAATTTTTTAAAGAAGAAGTAGGGGTGGGGCCGGGGTGGATTTAAGGCCCGGCTGACTGCCAGGGTCAGCGCCTCCCCCTTTTTCAAAGCGGGACAGAGGGGGATTTGGATTTTAGATACTGCTATCCCGTCGCATTCCTCAAGCCTTCCCCAGCAGGTAGTTCGCCACCTCATCCACATCTATCAGCCCCATGCAGGGCGAGCATCCGCAGTCGCCACGGCAGGCCAGCTCGCCCGTGCAATCCACCGGCGGCAGGAATACCCGTGTATGCGGGCCCAGCGGCCCCCAGCGCCGCGGGTGGTGCACCGGCAGGGGCGAGTATATGCCCGCGCTCCTCACCCCCAGGGCGCTGGCCAGGTGCAGCGGCCCGGTGCTGGGGGCGCAGAACGCGCTCAGACGGCTCAGCACCCCGATGAAAAAGTCCAGCGGCAGGCCCACGGCCAGACGGACCCGCGGGCCGCAATCCTGGCTCAGGCGTTCCAGCAGCTCGCGCTCCGGTTCAGACCCGGTGAGCAGAAGAAGTATGTCACCCCGCGCGGCCAGGCCCTGCACCAGGGTGCGCCAGCAGTCCTCGGGCCAGTTGAGCGCGCTTCCTCCCATGCCCGGATGCACCCCGATCACCGGCGCTCCCTCCGTCCCGCCGAAAAGGGCCTGCAGGTAACTTTCCGCCGAGCCTCGCGTTTCATCACTTACCACGACTGTCGGGGCGGGAAGCCGCGTGGTGTCCACGCCCAGCGGGGCCAGCAGGTCCAGGTTGTAGGCGGCCTCGTTCTTCTCGCCCCGGCTGCGCCTCTGGCGCAGGGCGCGGTTGAAATACAGGAAATCGAACGGACGCACCCAGGGGCCGATCCTGAGCGGTATCCCGGCCCGCCGCACCAGCCGCGCGTTTTTCAGCGTGCGCACGAACACCACCGCGCAGTCGTAGCGCCGCCGCCGGAGCTCAGCCACCATCTCTTTCAGGTCCGAGCTGTCGTGGGCCCCGCGGTCGGTGAGGACCGAGTTCAGGTGCGGGTTGCCGCGCAGCACCGGCTCGGCGTAGGAGGAGCAGAGAAGGTCGATCCGGGCCCCGGGCAGGGCAAGTCGCAGCGCGGCCACGGCCGGGGTGGTCAGGACCAGGTCGCCCAGACGGTCATTGCGGACCAGAAGGATTCGAGCGGGATTTTTCCCAGAACCTGGCATAGCTCACGCTCATGGTCATGGAGTTGAACAGTGCGGCCAGCAGGCCCGGCACGCCGTCCCGGAAGCCGCCCTTGAGAAAATAGCGCCGCAGGAACTTGACCGCCGGCCGGACCAGCATCTGATTGGCCGCGCCGGTGGTGCTCAGACGGGTCCCGGCGGCCAGAAGGCGCTCGGCCTCCAGCGCGGTGTAGCGGTCGAACTTGTCGAAATAGTCATCCAGGGTCAGGTAGCTGTAATGCAGAAGCTCGCCGCGCAGCGCGCCCACGCGGCCCTCCACCTGGAGCGATTCGTGCACCGGGCGGTCGTTGAACCGCCCGGCCCCGCGCCGGAACAGGCGCAGTTGCCAGTCGGGATACTGCCCGCCGTGTCGCAGCGGACGGCCAAAATAGTGGTTCAGCCGTCGCAGGCGGAAAGCGGAGTAGGGTGTAGCGTCGGTCAGGGCGGCTATCTCGCGGGCAAGATCGGGGCTGAGCGCCTCATCCGCGTCCAGGCTCAGCACCCAGGGGCAGTGGGCCTGGGAGATGGCGATATTTTTCTGCGGCCCGAAGCCCTCCCATTCCCGCTGGATGACCTTCGCCCCGTGGGCCTGGCAGATTTCGACCGTACCGTCGGCGCTGCCCGAGTCCACCGCGATTATCTCGGCGGCGAGGCCGGTCAGCGAGTCCAGGGTCTGTCCCAGGGTGCGCCCGGCGTTGCGGGTTATGAGCACGACCGATATTTCGAGCACGGCGCCTAAGTCCCTTCGTGTAGCTTGCGCGAACCGCTCCGGACTTGTATAACAAAGAGTAAAGGTAAATAAAGATAACGTCCCGTCCCTGGAACGCAAAGCTCCCGCGAGGGCTGCCGCGCCGCCTCCCGGTGGAGCGCGGACCGCTGTAACTTAAGGGCGGTGAACATTTCCGGCAATTGGTTTGACAATTCGCGCGCCGGGTGTTACAATTTGCGAAAACAGGCGTGAATCTCCCGCCAGTCAAGGCTTTCCCGGCAATCGAGTTCCGGCCGGGCCTTACTCCACGTGTCGAGAGGAAGCAAGCCCCGTGCAGACTGTCCTCTTCTATCTTTTCGCTGTCCTGAGCATAATATCGGCTTTCCTGGCTATCACCCGCAAGAACCCCGTTCTGAGCGCGGTCTGGCTGGTGGTCTGCCTGTTCGCTCTGTCGGCGGTGTACGTGCTGCTGGAGGCCTTTTTCCTGGCCGCAGTGCAGGTGATAGTCTATGCCGGCGCGGTGCTGATGCTGTTCATTTTCGTGATCATGATGCTCAACCTGCGCAGCGGCATCATCGGCCCGATGCGCAACATCGGGATCAAGCTCCTCGGCCTGGCTCTGTGTGTCTTTGTCCTGGGCCGTCTCTGGAAAGCGTTCAGCCAGGCGTCGGCCCTGGCCGGGGCGGCCCCGCAGACGACGGAGGGTTTCGGTGAGCCGGCCTCACTGGGCGCGCTTCTCCTTTCCGCCTATGTCTACCCGTTCGAGCTGATCGGCATCCTGCTGCTGGTGGCGGTCACCGGGGCGCTGGTGCTGGCCAGGAAGGAGGAGCCGTGATCGGCCTTGGCCATGTCCTCGTGCTCAGCCTGGCGCTGTTCATCCTGGGAGTGGCGGGGTTTGTCACCCGGCGCAACCTGATAATCATGCTGATGTCGCTGGAGCTGATGCTCAACGCGGCCAATGTGGCCCTGATCGGGTTCTCGCGTTTCGGCGCGGGGCTGGACGGCCAGGTGCTGGCCCTGTTCGTTATCGCCCTGGCCGCGGCCGAGGCCGCGGTGGGTCTGGC
>JAJFUG010000169.1 GCA_021372515.1 bacterium | reverse complement strand
GCGTTCCTGGCCGGCTGGCTGATCCTGATCATCCTGTCCGGCGGCGGCTACTACTACTACCGCCGCAACGCGATGCGGCAGTTCCTCGACCGTTTCCGCCGCCGCCCGTTCGAGCTGATCCAGCCCAACCCGTTCATCGTGGGCAACCCGATCCGCTCGAAAGAGATGTTTTTCGGCCGGGAGGACGATTTCCGTTTCGTCAAGAACAAGGTCGACATCGAGCGCTACGGCTCGCTGATCGTGCTGTTCGGCGAGAGACGCGCCGGTAAGACCAGCGTGATGTACCAGATACTGGGCGGACGGCTGGGGCCGCACTACCTGCCAGTGTTCGTCGACATGCAGGCCATGGCGGTAAACGACGACTGGGAGTTCCTGGGGCGCATCGCCGAACTCACGGCCAAGGCCGCCGCGCGCTACAAGCGTCAGTTCGACCTGAACGGTTTCGAGGACCGCTCGCGCAACCCGTTCGCCACCTTCGAGCGCTTCATCGACAGCCTGATCGAAACCATCGGCCAGGACAAGCTGCTGTTCCTGGTGGATGAGTACGAGTTGATCGAGAACAAGGTGGTCGAGGGTAAGATCAGCAAGGACATCTTCCTGTTCCTCAGTGGACTGGTCGAGCATAAGCCCGGGCTGTTCCTGGTGTTCGCCGGCACGCACCTTCTGCAGGAGCGCGAGCCGGTGTACTGGCAGACCCTGCTCCAGCGCTGCGACTACCGCAACATCAGCTTCCTCACCCCCAACGATGCCCGGCGCCTGGTCCAGGAGCCGGTGGCCGGACAGGTGTTCTACCTGGGCTCCTCCGTGGCGCGCATCCTGCGCCTGACCGCCGGGCAGCCATTCTACACCCAGCTTGTCTGCCGCAACGTGGTGGAGTTCCTGAACGCCGAGCAGAGGAACTATTTCTACGAGGACGACGTGGCGAGCATAGTGCGTGAGATAGTGGATAACCCGCCGCCGCAGATGATATATTTCTGGGCCGGCCTGGGCCTGGAGGAGCGTCTGGTCCTGGCCGCCCTGGCCGAGCACTGCCGCAACTCCGAGCACTACGCCGGGCTGAACGACCTGAGCGTGCTGCTGCGCAAACCGTCCGCCCCCGCCCCGGAGGCCGTGCGGCTCGTCCTGGACAACCTGTGCGCCCGCGAGATCCTGGAGCCGAACCTCAACCGTCGTTTCCGGTTCAGGATGGACCTGTTCCGTCACTGGATACGCGAGGAGCACAACCTGAACAAGCTGCTGCGCGAGATCGAGCACGGCGCGGCCGTGACCAACCAGAACCATTGGAGAGTGGAGCAATGAGGAAAACAATTCCGGCCGCGCTGCTGCTTGTCATTATCTGCGCGGGCTGGCTCCAGGCTGGCTCGCCGCGCAAGCTCGCGGTGCTGGTGTTCGCCGACAGCTACCGCTACGGGCAGGCCGGGTTCGATCTGGCCGCGATGCTCTCCGACAGCACGCGGTCCCCGTTCCGGGCCGATTTCACCAACACCGCCAACAGCCTTACCCCGGAGTGCCTGGCCCGCTACGATGTCCTGGTGCTGTTCAACCACAACGACATCGACGCAGTCCTGGAGAACAACATCACGCGCTACGTCCAGGGTGGGGGCGGTCTGGTGGCCCTGCACCACGTGGTCAACCACGGCAACAACAACCCCGAGTTGACTCGTCTGGTGGGCGGCTATTACCTGCTCACCGACAGCTCGGTCCAGCACCGCGATTTCAAGATCGTGCGCCTTCCCGGCGTGGAGCACCCGGTGTTCGAGGGCGTGCCGGAGAGCTTCGGGATAAGCGACGACCAGCATTTCCGGATGCGCTTCTATCCCGGACAGAGCGTCGAGCGGCTCCTGGGCTGCGACATCCCGGGTGACGGGCACTGGGAGGACTGCGGCTGGACCCGGTCCGAGGGCGCGGGACGGGTGATCTACCTCAGCCCGGGCGACCCGGTGGAAAAGAGCCCCTTCACGAAAAACGAACCCCTGGCCCGGCTGATCGTAAACGCCGTGAACTGGGCGGGACGAAACCTGTAGCGCAAAGCGGAAGAGCGGCACGATGATCTGCCCGAACTGCAAGACCGAGAACCCCAACAGCAACTGGTACTGCCTGGCCTGCGGCGAGAACCTGCGCCCCACGAGCCACATCGCGGTGACTGCCTCCGGCACTTCCGCCACCCACACCGGCCCCGACGGCACCCGCGTTCCGCGCGGCCGCAGGCCCAAGGCCACCGCGGAGAAAGCCGGCAGCACGGGCGGCGGCAAGCTGTTCGCCGGGCGCTACGCCGACCTGGAGCGGATCGGCGACGGGGCCATGGCCACGGTGTACAAGGCCCGCGACAGCGTGCTCGACCAGACAGTCGCCCTCAAGGTGCTCCACCCGAGCCTGGCCTCCAACCCGGACTACCTGACCCGTTTCCACCGCGAGATCGCCCTGGCCCGGACCATCACCCACCCCAATGTCTACCGCATTTTCGACTTGGGGCAGGCGGACCAGACCCAGTTCATCAGCATGGAGTACATCGAAGGCCGCGAGCTGAAAAAGGAGATTCAGGCCGGGACAATCGACCTGGAGACCGGGCTGTCCATCGTGCGCCAAATCGCCGCGGCCCTGGCCGAGGCCCATACCCTGGGAGTGGTGCACCGCGACCTCAAGCCTCAGAACATCATGCTCGAAAAGCGTACCGGACGCTGCGTGGTCATGGATTTCGGCATCGCCACGGGCGAAAACCTGAGCGCCCTGACCGTGTCTGGCACGTTCCTGGGCACCCCGGAGTACATCTCGCCCGAACAGGCCCAGGGCCTCAAGCTCGACCTGCGCACTGATATCTACTCGCTGGGCGTGATCATGTACGAAATTTTCACCGGGCGGCTGCCGTTCGGTCCGGGCAAGCCCCTGAGCGTGGCCCTGGCTCACGTCAAGGAAACCCCCGAGCCGCCGCGCCGCGTGGCCCCGCAGATCGGCGCCGCCCTGGAGGGAGTGATCCTCAAGGCCATGCACCGCGAGCCCTCCGGGCGCTACCAGAGCGCCGCGGAACTGAGCGCGGCCCTCGACCGCCTGCTCCAGGACCGGGCCGGGCCCGAGGAGAGCAAGCCGACGGCACAGGCGCCCACGTCGCCGCAGCCGGCGGGCGGCTCCCTGCAGAATCCCTACCTGAGCCGCAAGATGCTGCGCGACAGCCGCAGCTTTTTCGGGCGGCGGCGGGAGATTTCGACCATCTACGGCCGCATCGGGGCCTCACGCCCGCAGTCGGTCTCGATCGTGGGTGAGCGGCGGATCGGCAAGAGCAGCCTGTTGCACTACATCAACGACCCGGAAAACCGCCGCGCCTGGCTGCGCGACCATGAGCACTACACGTTCATTTTTATGGACTTCCAGGAAAAACGCAGCGTGCCGCTATCGGGGTTCTTCGCCTCGCTGTTCGAGAACCTGTCCCTGGAGACCGGGATCAGCCTGGATGAGCTGCCCCAGCCGGATTACAACGGGTTCAAGAAAGTCTGCGAGGAGTTCGACCGCCGCAACCGCAAGCTGGTCCTGCTGTTCGACGAGTTCGAGTCGATCACCAAGAACAAGAATTTCGACCCGGAGTTTTTCTCGTTCCTGCGCTCGGCGGCCAACAACTACAACGTGGCCTACATCACCAGCTCGGTGAAAAACCTGCAGGAACTCTGTTACAACCGCGAGATCAGCGACTCGCCGTTCTTCAACATCTTTTCCAACCTGAACCTGTCGGCGTTCAGCGAGGAGGAGGCCCTGGAGTTCGTCTCCCAGCCCAGCCGCGCCGCCGGCCACCCGCTGGAGGAGCATTTCGAGACCGTGGTCGACCTGGCGGGCTATTTCCCTTTTTTCATGTCCATCGCCTGCTCGGTGCTGTTCGAGTTCGATTTCAGCCGGGCCATGCCCTCCAAGACCGTGTTCGAGAACGTGGAGGACCGTTTCCTGGAGGAGGCGGGCATGCATTTCCAGTTTATCCTGCGCTCCCTGGGCCCGGATGAGATCGAGACCTGCCGCAAGATCATGTCCGGCGAGAGCCTGGGCGATCTGGACCGCTACAGCGCCCGCAACCTGCTCAAGCGCGGCTACCTGCTCGAAAGCGGCGACCCGCCCGAGTTGCGCCTGTTCTCGCGCGTGCTGGAGCGGATGATCCGGGAATCGCTGCTGCGCAGGAACCAGGGCTGATCCGCTCCGGCCAGCCGCGGGAACAGTCAGGCCCCTCTCCGGTATAATCCTTGACCCGGGGCTGGATTTTTTTGTTGTCCGCCCGGTGCACTCCGTATTATTATTTTAAGGATATTCAGCATTTTGCGCCCTTCAGTCAGAGGAACGGGCCGATGGCCGATCTGTGGCAAAACATCAATTTCAGTTTCACCTCCCTGATCGACATCCTGCTGGTCGCGGTCTTCGTCTACTACATCCTCTACCCGCTCAAGGGCACCCGCAGCGCTCGGATCGCCTCGGGCATCGTGTTCCTGATCCTGCTGTATTTCGTCTCCGACCGCTTCCAGCTCCAGACCATGACCTGGCTGCTGCAGAATTTCTTCGGCTACATCATGATCGCGGTGATCGTCATTTTCCAGGCCGACATCCGCAAGGCGCTGGCCACTTTCGGCCGCAACCCGTTCCTGGATTTCCTGCGCATCCACGAAAAACCGGCCGGCTACCTGGGTGAGCTCCAGAAAGGCGTGGCCTTGCTGGCCCGGAGCAACACCGGCGCGCTGATCGTGATCGAGCGCGACATCGAGCTGCGCAACCTGATCGAGACGGGCGTTCGGCTCAACGCCGACATCCGCAGTGAGCTGCTCGTGTGTGTGTTCAACACCCGCAGCCCGATCCACGACGGGGCGGTGATAATCTCGGCCGGACGGGTCACGGCGGCGGCGGTGATACTGCCGCTCAGCACGCGCGCCGACCTGAACAAGGAATACGGCACCCGTCACCGCGCCGCCCTCGGCCTGAGCGAGGAGAGCGACGCCGTGGTGGTCGTGGTGAGCGAGGAGCGCGGCTCGGTCTCGCTGGCAGTGGATGGGACCATAGTCACGCTGGATACGCCGCTCGAGCTGGAGCGCCGCCTGAACGCCTGCCTTCAGGCCTGAGGACCGATGGGGGGATAGACGTTGCGATTCAACATCTTTAAGGACTTCAAGCTGAAACTGATCTCGCTGGGCATCGCCACTTTCCTCTGGGCCATGGTCACGGGCAAGGAGTACCGTTTCGGCGATTTCAACATCCCGGTGGAAATCAGCGGCCTAAGCGAGGACATGATCATCACGCGGGTCAACGCGCTGGACGGGACCGAGGCCAAGAACGTGACCGTGCGCGTGCGGGCCACCGAGACCATGATCCGCACGATCGACGAGAAATCGATGTACCTGCGGGTGGAGGCCCCCCACATGACCGTGGGCACGCACCCGGTGCAGTTGAGCGAGGACATGGTCACCGGCAAGCCCGCCGGGGCGCAGATCACCGACATCACCCCGCGCGTGCTCGAACTGAACGTGGAGCAGAATGTCACCCGCGCTTTAGTGGTGGTCAACCCGGAGATACTGGGCAAGCCGGCCGAGGGCTATGAGGTGTTCCAGGTGGCCTGCACCCCGCCCGCGGTGACAATCCGAGGGCCCAAGTCCGCGGTGGAGAAGACCGACAAGATCAGCACCCCGCCGGTGCTGATCGACGACAGCGTGACCGGCCGCAACACGATCCGGCGCGAGTTCAACCTGGTCCCGCCGGACCCCCTGATCACCGTGATCCCGGAGCGGGTCACGCTCAGGATCGAGATACGCGAGAAAGTGATCAGCCGCTCGTTCCCGGATATGATGATTCAGGCACGCGGGGGGGAATACGAGACACGTCTGAACCCGCATGCACTGACTGTCTGGGTCCAGGGCCCCCTGTCGCAGATGCAGACCCTGGGGCGCGGCAACCTGAGCGCCTTTGTCCAGCTCAACGGCACGGAGCAGCGGGGCAGGAACCTGCGCCTGGCACCTCTGCTGGACATCACGCCGCGGGACTCGTTCCCGGATGTGACCCTGGAGCGGTTCTCCCAGAGCTATATCGACACCTACATCACCACCCGGAAGCTAAAACACTGATCCCGCTCACAGGCTCGAAACCAGGATTGACCCTATGTCCTCCGGCTGGCTGAAAGTACGAGCCCTCGCCCCGGTGCTGATTTACACGGCGCTGCTGCTGGTCACGGCCCGCTACCTGCCGGTCTGGACCAAGAAAGCCGCCGCCGCGCTGACCTGGGTGGTCTACGCCCGGGTGGTGACATACGTGGCCGGGGGCGCGGCCCTGGCCGGGGCGGTTACGTTGGCCGTGTTCTGGGCCCGGATGAGTCGCGAGCGACTGCTGTTTGGCGCGGCCCTCGCAATCTGGAGCGCCCTGGCCGCCTGGTTCATCCTGCGCCTGGCTGGCAGCGTGAACGAATATTTTCATTTCCCGGAGTATGCCGCGCTGTCTCTGCTCTGGTATCGCGCCTATGCAATCCTGTATGAACCGGGAGCGGCAACAGGGGCATCCAGTCGAAAGAATATTCTACGGGCCGTGGCCCTGTCCGCTCTGACCGGTATCCTGGAGGAGACGAGCCAGCTTTTCATCCCGTTGCGGCGCTTTGATTTCCAGGATATCGCGCTCAACCTGATGGGTGCGGCGCTCGGATTCCTGTTCCTCTGGGCCTGGAGTGCGCACCGCCCGGAACCTCGCCAGACCGAAACCTCACAGGCGGCGCCGTGAGCCTTGCCGCCTTCAGCAGCACTAACCGATCACATGAGGATGGTCCATGTCCAGCCTGCCTGCAGTCTCCCCCACGGCCCGGAAGACGGGCGCCGCATTTCTGCCGCTGGTGGCGGCCTTTCTGCTGATCCTGAACTCCACGGGAGCCCTGTTCGGTATGCAGCTCAATTTCAAGTCCCTCGACCTCCCGACATTCCGCACCGGCGAGAGCGGCCCGCTCTACGGACGGGTGGTGATCGACCTGCCCGCCGAGGCGGCCCCGGTCATGGCCAAAGCCGAGCTGGTGCTGGAGAATGCCTCCGCCGGGCCCGGCGAAAGCCGCCTGATCTATCCGGGCGTTAGTGGCTCGCTCGATTTCCCGATCAAGCTGGACAAGGCCTATGACTCGGACAACAGCCTGAACGGCATGCTCAAGGTGACAGTGGGCGACGATATTGTCCTCACCCGGCCGGTGTACGTGCTGGTGCGCGAGTACGGGACCTATTTCCGCACCTACCGCAGCAGTCTGGACGGTACGGTCTACCCCTATGCCCTGTACCTGCCCAAGGGCATGGCCGAGTCCGGGGCCAAATGGCCGCTGGTGGTCAGCCTGCACGGCGCCTGGTCCAACTACGGCAACAACCTGCGCCGCCTGTTCGGGATCGGCAACCGTCCCGGCGAGCCGGATGAGCAGGTTTTCTTCTCCATGCCGCTCTGGCCCGAGCTGCCGGACGCCCCCGGCATCGTGGTCTGCCCCTGGGGCCACGGCACAATGACCTATCACGGCCCCGGCGCACTGGATGTGTCGGAGGTGATCGGGATAGTGCAGAAAGAGTACCCGGTCGATCCGGAGCGCACCAGCCTGACCGGCCTGTCCATGGGCGGCAACGGCACCTGGGAGTTCGCCCTCCGTCACCCCGGCCTCTGGTCCAGCGTCTACCCGGTCTGCGCGGTGGCCGATTTTATCACCCGCTGGCATGAAAGAGACAAGGCGTTCATCCCCGAGGAGGCCCTCAAGAACCCGTGCATCGCCCAGGCCATCGAGCGTGACCTGCTCTCCAACTGGGTGCTGAACGCGCGCGGCCTCAAGGTCCACGTGTTCCACGGCAACGATGACCCCACCGTTCCGATCGCCCACAGCGAGCACATGGTCGCCGCCCTGGCCAAGGTGGGGGTGGAGGCCCCGCTCACCCGCTACGACAACGTGGGCCACAACGCCTGGGACCCGACCTACAAGGACGGGAAAGTCCTGCACGAGCTGCTGGCCTCGAAGCGCGAGCGTCCGTTCCGCAGCATCGATTTCACCACCTGCCGCTATGCCGATTCTAAGAACGGCTGGCTGACCGTGGCCGAGTTCGCAGTCTACGGGCCGTTCGCCGTGGTCAAGGCGGCCTGGGACCCGGCCAAAGCCACTGTCACACTGAACGAGCTGACCAACGTGGCCGCCCTGGAGCTGGACACCCGCGAGCTGCTGGGCGCGCCCGGGCCGGTCAGCGCGGCGTTCAAGGGCCAGAGCCTGCGCCTGACCCCGGATGAGAAGGGCATGGTGAAGCTTTCGGTCAAGGGGAACAAGATCGCCGCTGCGGCGAAAGCCGCCGCCGGGCCGGTCAAGCGCAAAGATTTGGAGGGGCCGCTCTATGACACGTTCTGCAACCGGGTGATCCTGGTTTACGGCACAGGCGACGGCGGCACGCTGAAAGAGGCGATCAACATGACCTACTGGGGCCAGCTCGCCGACCTTCATTTCATGCTCAAGCCCGACACCGCGGTCACGGACGAGGATATCCGCGACAGCCACCTGGTGCTGTTCGGGGATGAAAAGAGCAACAGCCTGATCGCCCGGATCAACGACAAGTTCCCGGTGCATTTCGAGGGCGATAAAGTGGTTGCGGGTAAAAAGAGTTACCCGCGCGCCGAGGTGGCGTTCAAGTGCGTCGCGCCCAACCCGCTGAACCCCGAGCGCCTGGTGCTGCTCAACTTCAACGATGAATGGAAGTACGGCAGCGGCTGGATGGGGTTTGTGGAGTTCAAGCTCATTCCCGATTACTTTGTCTACAAGCGCGGCTCCGACCGCCCCTGGGGCACCCCGACCCTGCTGGTGGGCAATTTCGACAAGAACTGGAAATGGTGAAACCGGAAGCCGATATCTGAGAGACCCGGCCGGGGCGCGACGCAGGTTGCGCCCCGGTTGCACAAGGAGACTGAAACGAGATGAGTGAGCTGAGCGACCTTCTGACCACCCTGGCCGGCGAGCGTCCGGAACGGCGCCCGTTCTGCCCGATGGGCCACTGGAACGCGCGCGCCTGCCGCAAGCTGCTGCCGGCGGACTGTTTCGACGGGAACCTCTACGCCATGCCGGAGGACAGTTTCAGCCCCCTGCCGCGCAGCGATGCGAGCCGTGACGTAGCGGTCAACTACGGACGGTTCATGCAGCTAAGCAGCCTGGGCACTGGCAAGGGCGGCTGCCTGCCGTTCGGGCACGGGGGGCCGGGCGAGATCGTGGGCCACGTGGAGCGCCGCATCGATGACGACACGTTCCTGCTGCGCTACGAGGGCGGCAGCACGCGCCTTCTGCGCTTCAACCCCTATGCCGTGCACTACGGCCACAGCATGCCGCTGGAGGGACCGGCTGATCTGGAGCGCCTGGAGCTGCCCGACCCGGACAACCCCGCGCGCTGGCAGGACATCGCCGCGGACAGCGCCGCGTTCGAGGCGGCCGGGATCATGCCCGCGGGCAAGATCATGGGCTTTTTCAGCGGCATCCACAACAGCTTCCTCGACTTCCAGAAGCTGATGCTGGCCTTTTTCGACGAGCCGGAGTTCGTGCACGCTCTCACCCGCCGTCTGGCCGAATGGTCCCTGCGCTGCGTGGAGCAGATGCTCACGCGCGGGGTGCGCCTGATCGAGGTCTGCGATGACCTGGGCACCCCGGAGGGCCTTCTTATCTCGCCCGAGACATTCCGGGAGTATTTCCTGCCCTGGTACCGCCACCTGTTCGATCTGTGCCACGCCCACGGCGCTTTCGTGCACATGCACAGCCACGGGAACATCGCGGCGGTGTTGCCCATGCTGGTCGAGGCCGGAGTGGATATCCTCAACCCCTTCGACCCGCGCGAGAACCCGCACCTGGAGGAGCTGATCGAGGGCTATGGCGACCGGGTGGTGTTCTGCGGCTTCTCCCGCAGCGACTACTACCTGTTGCCGGATGACGAGGTGGAGGCGATGTTCGCCCGGATGGCGGCGCTGGGGAAAAAGTGCAAAAGGGGTTATGTGATAATGGAGCACGGGTTCCCGGAGGAGCTGAGCCCGCAGAAATTCCGTTTCATCCTCGACCTGATCGAAAAATACCGCCGTATCGGCTGAAAGTGAACCGCCCCCGAAGCTGAGCATTACGGAGGGCGGAAACCATAGCTTACGAACGTGCCGTTTAGCAGCAATTCTGTAATGTAGGGGAGGGTTTAAAACCCTCCCCTACGTAGAATTCATTAGGTTGTCCCCGCTAAACATCAATGTATTCATTCCGTTCAATCCAGCCGGAACTCCCAGTGGTTCTGCTCGTCGTGGCGGGCCTGCACCTCGCGGACAACCACCCGGCCATCCGCCAGGTGCAGTTTCAGCCTGTAATTCCCGAAAAATCCCCGGAACGCCAGCCGTCCCCGGCTGTCGGTTTTAGCCGTGAGCGCGGTGTGCCACTCCTCGTGGATAAGCTTGCGTAACCTTTCATAGACCGGTTTGGGATTGTATTCGCTGTCCACCAGGCCCCCGCCGGGCTGCCAGATATCGCGGTCCGACAGCCCCCACCAGTTGATCGAGACCACGGCCGGGTGTCCGAAAGCCAGACGGTAGAACTGCTCGGCGAAATCGGCCTGGGCCGCCTCATCCCAGGTGCCGCTGCGCCAGCCGCCGGTAATCGGCTTGCCGCCGGACTGCGGGATGAACTCGGTCACGTGCAGGGGCAGGCCCAGTTCGGCCAGACGGTCGAACGTAGCTCGCACCCGCTGCGGTGGGTACCACTCCTCGCGTGGCTCGTGCGACTGGATGCCCAATCCGCGGATCGGCGTACCGCGCGCCTGAAGCATTTTCACCAGGTCGAAAAACCTTTGCCGGGTGCTGTCCTGGGTGATGGTGTAGTACTCGTTCAGGATCAGGTGCGCCTCCGGGTTGGCCGCCGCAGCCCAGCGGTAGGCCTTGTCCACGTAATCCACCACGCTGTCCAGGGGCTCCGGGAACCATTCGCGGCGGTCCGGGTTGCCCCAGACCCGCACGTTCACCGGCTCGTTGACCACGTCCCAGATCTTTATCCGGTCCCGGAACCCACCCACGATATTCTGCACCCGGGCCTGGAGGAACTGCTCGATCATCTGCGGCGGATACTGCGCCAGCCAGTCGGGACGCCCGTAGTCGCAGGACCAGACCAGCGGGTGGCCCTTGGCCGTGATCCCGTTGGTGCGGCACCATTCAAGGGTCTCCTGCATCCGTTCCCAGCGCGGCATGCCCTGCTGCGGCTCGTAACCACTCCAGTAGAACGGGAACACGGCGAAATTGAACAGCTCGCGGAAACGCTGCTTGAACAGCTCGGGACGGTAGGGCTGGCCCTCCTCTGGCACCAGGTCGAAAATGATGCAGCCAAACAGGAACTCGTGGCCGGTCTGCTCAACCTCCACCTCAGTCCCGGACAGCGGGTTGTCATGAGAGTCCCGGAACACCATCTCGATATCGCCCTTGCGGTATTTCTCCACATTGGCCGCGGCCTGGTCCAGCAGGGCTTTGTCTCCGGCCGAAAGCGGGGCCGCTTTTCCCTCCGCTGCCGCAACCGGGGCGGCCAGAGCCAGGACAAACACGGAAACAGTCAACAATCTCAGCAGGTTCATAGCCGCCTCCGGGGTTTTAGGTTGTGTGGCGCCGCTTAATCCTACCAGAGCCGGGTTCGCTTTTCAATCATTTTTCCAGTGCCCGACCCAGGCAGCCGAATTAAATTGTATATCCGTTTCACTGTTCATGGCTCCGACTTTTTTAGAAACCCCTTTGAAAAAATTCTTGCATTTATTTGTACAACTTGTTATACTTTTCACAGAGCTGTGAATAGTTTCACAGTCCAAGACCGTCCGAATTCGAGCCCTTCATTCTGGGGCTTCCAATAGATTCGATCTCAAAAGCGCGGCTCCGCACAGGAGGCCCGCGCCGGTGACGGCTCCCAGCCTGTCACCGGGGGTGAATCACCCGCAGCCGGCCCTCCCCGGTGGATCACGGCCAAAGCGGGAATAGTTCAGGAGGGTCCAGTCCATGTCCGAATTTCTCAAGAAAGTCTGCTGGTGCTATCGCTATCACGCCGCCGGTAAAGTGAGCAGTATGCTCTACTGTGTCCCCTGTGTGGCGTTCCTTTCGGCCATTGTCCTGGCGCAAGTCTACCTGTTCGTGGCGATCGTGCTGAAATAGCCGGGCACCATCAAAGCCCTGTCCAAACTCGACGCCGGAGTGTAAGAAACACGCTCCGGCGTTGCTGTATCCTCTTGATTTTTAACGGCGCTGCATTAGCTTTATTCTCCGTGTAACCATCGATACGATAAACCAACCATCACTTCGGCGGCTCGGCGAGGCACAGATGCGACGCGGAGATTTTTTCAGGCTGGCGGCGGCGAGCCTCACTGCGGCGGCGCAGCCCCTTCTGGGACAGGAAAGCAGCATGCGGAAACGCCACCTGGTGAGCCTGAGCTTCGATGACGGGTTCAAGAAATCCTTTGTCCGCACGGCCGAAATCTACGAGAAATTCGGGCTGAGCGCCTGTTTCAATGTCACCGCCGCCGGGCACCGTCCCGAGGTGGGGCTCAAGGACGACAACATCCGCCAGGAGCAGATCGGCGATTTCAAGCTCTGGAACGAGCTGGCCGCCCGCGGGCACGAGATAATGCCCCACGGCTACCGTCACGCCCACCTTGACCGTCTGCCGTTCGAGGAGGCCACCGGCCTGATCAGCGACTGCCTGGCCGTGTTCGAGAACGAGCTCAAGGGCTTCCGGGCCGAGCGCGCGGTGTTCAATTTCCCGTACAACGACACCACGCCCGAGATTTCAGCCTGGCTTTCCAGCCGGGTGCTGGCCTGGCGCTGCCACGGTGAGGAGATCAACCCGCTGCCGCACAAGGGGATGCAGGCAATCGGCACGGGCGGGTTCGGGCCGGGCAACGCCGAGGCGGATCTGGACTCGCAGATTGAGGAACTGCTCTCACGGCAGAGCGGCTGGCTGGTCTACAACCTTCACGGGCTGGATGAGGAAGGCTGGGGGCCGGTCCGGGCGAGCTACCTGGAGAAGCTGCTGGCCCGTCTGACCAGGATCGACAGCGTGCAGGTGATCCCCACGGCCCGGGCGCTCTGGGAGGCTGGGGCGTGAGGGAGTTCATAATAGTTTATTCTAACGAATCACAAGGCGGGCTTTTTAAGTCGGGGTATACGGGTATTTTCCCCTCTTGAGAGGGGTGGCGGCGTCAGCCGACGGGGTGTGTAACACCCGGGCCTCAACCGAAGCCGGTCTTTTTCTCCAACACCAGTAGCACTCCCTCCAGATTGTTTCTCACCTCTGCATCCAGAAACCGCGCCACTGAAAACCCGAGCGCTTCGAGACGGCCCTGCCGTTGCCTGTCCTGGTCCAGCTTGGTGTCGTGGCTGATCCCGTCTATCTCGACAATCAATTTCAGTTCCGGGCAGAAAAAATCCACGATGAATTCATCGATTGGTTTCTGGCGATGAAAATCGAGGTTGTGGAATTGCTTGCGCCTTAAGCGCTGCCAGAGCATGATTTCAGCGTGTGTGGCGTTTTTCCGCAGCTCCCGGGCCAGTGCTTTAAGCTTGGGATTATACTTGATTATCATGCATGCATTCCCGCGGCATTACACACCCCGCCCCGATTTCATCGGGGCACCCCTCTCAAGAGGGGAGGTTTCCGCCTCCACCTTGGCAGTTGCAAATCGGACTAATTACCACCCAAAAGCCTATCTATCCATCTCCCCTACTGCCTGAGCTGCCCCTTGCCCACCACCACCCACTTGTAGGTGGTCAGCTCCTCCAGGCCCATGGGGCCGCGGGCGTGGAGCTTATCCGTGCTGATCCCTATCTCCGCCCCCAGCCCATACTGCGCCCCGTCCGAAAAGCGGGTCGAGGCATTCACCATCACCGAGGAGGAGTCCACCCGCTGGATGAACTGACGGGCGGTTTTCACGTTCTGGGTCACGATGGCGTCCGTGTGACGGGAGCCGTAGCGCTCGATGTGCTCCAGGGCCTGCTCCAGGCCGTCCACCACCCGCACCGAGAGCACCAGGTCCAGGTATTCGGTCTTCCAGTCCTCCTCAGTGGCCGGCTCCACCCGGCTGTCGAAAGTGCGGGTGCGCTCGCAGCCCACGATCCGCACCCCGGCCTCGCGCAGGCGCGGCAGCACCAGAGACAGGAATTTTTCAGCCACGGCGGAGTCCACGAGCAGGGTCTCCATGGCGTTGCAGACCCCGGGGCGCTGGACCTTGGCGTTCAGCACGATATCCACGGCCATGTCGAGGTTGGCCGCACGGTCCACGAACACGTGGCAGATGCCGTTGTAATGCTTGATCACCGGGATCGTGCTCTCGGCCGCCACGCGCCGGATCAGCTCCTCGCCGCCGCGCGGGATGATCAGGTCCACCAGGTCGTCCATCTTGAGCAGCGCGCCCACCGCGGCCCGGTCGGTGGTGGGCAGCACCTGTATCGACGCCCGGGGCAGGCCGGCGGCTTCCAGCGCCGCCCCTATCGAGGCGGCCAGGGCCAGGTTGCTGTGGATCGACTCGCTGCCGCCGCGCAGGATCACGGCGTTGCCGGTCTTGAGGGTCAGGATGCTGGCATCCACGGTCACATTGGGCCGCGACTCGTAGATGATCCCGATCACGCCGATGGGCACGCTCAACTTGTATATCTTGAGGCCATTGGGCCGCACACGGCTGTCGAACACCTTGCCCACCGGGTCCTTGAGCGCGATCACCTCGCGCACGCCCTGGATCATGGCGGCCATGCGCTTGTCGTTGAGAGTGAGGCGGTCGAGCATGGCGGCGCTGAGGCCGGCTTTCTCCCCGGCGGCCAGGTCCTCACGGTTGGCGGCCTGGATCGCGGCCTTGTCTTTCTCCAGGGCCACGGCGATGGCCTCCAGGGCGCGGTTTTTGTCCCCGGTCGTGGCCAGGCCCAGTTCGAGCGCGGCCGCGCGGGCTTTCTCGCAGATATCCCTTACAAGATGGTTAATATCCATCTATCGGTCTCCGTAATGATTGAAGTGCATAAATCGGATTACGCTACCAACCCACACTCTTTTGCCATGTTCTCGTTAAATACAGAGACTCTCATTTTACCCAAGTTCCATATCGGCGGCATCGAGTCAACCAAGGAATGCAATTTGATGTCAAGAGCGTCTTTAAGCGGCGACAGCCACTCGTCCTGATGGTTCTTGATGACAAGAACGAGTTCAAAGCGAGTCGCCGCAAGATTTAGATTTTTGAACTCGTCGGGCAATTCGCGCGCAGCTTTGTCATTGCGACCCAGACAAGCCGATAAACCGAGAAAGAAGCCATTGGTTAACTGCTCTTGTATTTTAGTGAGAAAACCATCGAAGCCGACTTGATTCTCTGGGTTTGGTGCACTCTTTTTTGCTTCGACCACCAACATTTCAGATGCTTCAACTAATGTTTCTTCATGATTAGCTCCCGAGCTCTGACGCAGTATCAGAAAATCGGTCATTTTGACACCGTCGTTCTTTTCTTTTATAGAAACATATGCTTCGCTTTTATCAAGATGGAAAAATATTCCGGCAGAGCGGATGAATGACATTTCTGATTCGAACGCCTCTTGATCTGTCATTTTGCCCCCGACCAAACTTCTTCTTTGTAAAGTTTTATCGATTCTTTGATAATTGGATTGGCTGGCATACCCTTATTAAGATCACCACAAGTCCATCCCTCGTCAGAAGAGTGAGAAAGAACAGGGATAGACATTTTCTTCTCTTTTGCAACCAATAACAGTTTTTTTATCACAAAGTATGAATGACTGGCAAGAAATAATTGTATCCCCCCCTCAGCCAGAAGAGACAATATTTCAAGAAATTTTGATATAGCCTCTGGATGTAATGCCGCTTCCGGCTCATCTATAAAAACAATAGACTCCCTTCTCAAATACCTATTTCCAAGCAAAATATCAAAGATAGAAATCTTTTTAACTCCTTCAGCCGTAACCCCAATTTCGAATTTCTGATTTTTTTTATTGTAAAAATACCAGCGCTTACTATCTTTATCATACCATATCCTACCACCTATAAGATCTTTTAAATCATCGCGAGCTTGTGCAAATTCACCAAAATTCCTTCCTCTCATTGGCATTATATCTAAAGCCTTGGCAAGATCTATATAAGTACTATCAAAACCATATTCCCTATAATCTTCTTTAATTCGCGCTACTATATGTTGAAACGACAACACTTCTTTTGCTGGTAAAAAAACAGAGTTTGTACTTCTTGCCGGAATATTATTATCAAGTATCTGTATTTGCTTTAATGTCTCCCTCCCAAAAGTGTATGAAAATTTTTTCTTCCCAAATAAGAGACTAAAAACCAACTCAGTGTATCCCTTAGTAACAAGGTCACCAACCCTACTCGTCTGAAAAGTCCAAAACAAATTATCATATAATATTCTACGTTCGTCACGAGGTTCGACCCCTCTCTTATTTAACTCAATCGTACGCATGGCTGTATAAAGAGCTTTCAGGAGAAAAGTCTTACCTGCACCATTTCCCCCGATCACAAGATTTATCGGTCCCAAATCATTCCAGTCGATATCGACCAATGGCCCAAAGTTTTTTAGCGTCACTCGATTTATCATCTTATACCTCTCCGGATGACAGTCCAGAAATTGCATCGGAGGAAAATTTAATAGGCTGCTATGTTTCCGGCTATCAAAACATAATCCCGCTTCCGCCCAGACGCAAGTGGGCACAGGCGTTACCCTGTCCCGCGTTCAGTTGCCGAACAGGCCGCTCTGCGGCTGGACCGTACGGCTCAGCTCCCGCTCCAGGACCACCTGGCCGTTCTCCTCCAGCCTGATTCTGCCCGACGGTGCGCCGCTCTCGGCGAACAGCACCTGCCAGCGGCGATTCCCGCTGACAAAGCGCACCCCGGAGTATCCCGGCTCCTGCAGCAGCTCCGAGGAAACCATTGTCTGCAAAGAATCCCGGTCCCCCACCTGGATCAGGTGCAGGAACAGGTCGCTCTCGCGCGGGGCGCCGGGGGCCACCTCCACCCGCCACTGGCCGAGCAGGGCCGTGGTGTCGGGGGCGCGCCAGGCCACTGGCAAGGGCCAGTTGCGTCCATCCGACCAGAACTGGCGTCCCGGCCCGCCGATCTTGCCCAGAGTGGCATCCTTGGGAAGCAACGTCCGGCAGAACAGGCGCCCGCTCTCGTGGTCCGCGTGGAACGTGTCGCCCTGGAGCACCGGCTCAGTGGCGGTATGCAGGAGCCATGTCTTGGGATAAGAGGGATCGCGCGATTCCACCCGGTCGAACACCACGAAAAAGTCCGGGGGCAGGAACACAAACTGCCGAAGGGCCAGTCCACACTTGCGCGCATCATAGGCCCCGGTGGCATCCCCGGCCACGTAGCTGAACCGCTCGCCGGTCTCGAACGCCACCACCGCCGAGCCGGTCTCGGCCTTGCACTGGCCGCCGTCGTTGGGGTAAGGTAGGACTGTCTCATCCGGGGCCGGGGAGCCCCAGTAGCGCGGCATCTCCTCACCCGGCATGCGGATCAGGACACAGTTGTGCGCCACGCTGCGGCAGTAATAGTGCGTAAGGTGCTGGCCCGGCTCCGGGCGCGTGCCTGTGTCCAGGGCCAGGAACCCCTTGTGGTAGATGTTGAAATTG
>JAJFUG010000168.1 GCA_021372515.1 bacterium | reverse complement strand
CTCCAGCTCCTGCTCTCCATCGGTGATCTGCGCCGACAGAGCCGCGCCCTCGGCCTTGATCTCCTCCATGCGGCGGCGGCGCATCAGAAGCGTGCCGCCGGAGGTGCTCTTGGCTGCGGCCCCGGCCGAGACCGCATACTGGTTCAGGGTCTCGCCGGACAGGGTCACCAGGTGCAGCGGCCGCTTGGCCTGTTTCTGCAGGGCCAGGGCCGCGGGCAGGTCCTCCACGATCGCCACACCGGAAAGCAGCAGCCGGCGCAGGAACTCGTACTCGCCGCTGCAGCTCACCACCTGGTCGCAGTAGGCCAGCACGCCCTGCTCGGGACGCTCGCCGGCGAAATTGTAGCCGTTGACCAGGTCGCGCGCGATGAACGTGGCGCTGCCCGAACGGTTGCTCTGCAGGCGCTCGATGGCGTGGAGCATGGAGCCGGTGTCGCGGGTGATGATGCTCTGGATGCGCAGGCCCAAGGCGGCCTCGATGGCCTTTTCGTATTTTGGCTCGGTGCTGAACACCTCGGCGGCCACGGCCTCCAGGCCGGTCTCGCGGCCCTTGTCCAGCAGAAGGGAGCGCACGCCCTCCTGGTAGCCCTCCAGTTCTTTCTGCAGGCGCTCCAGCACGCGGTACTCACCGGCCAGGCTGTCGCGCGAAAGGCGCCGGCGCTGGATTTCCTCGGTGCGGGCGGCGGCCAGGCGGCGGGTCTCCTCGAGCTGCTCGTGACGCTCCTCCGCCTCGTCCAGGCAGCCCCGGCGCTCCTGCTCCAGGCTTTCCAGATCGGCGGACACCCGGGCCAGCTCCTCCTGACGGGCGGCGACAGTCTCACCCAAAGCGGCGGCCTGCGCCAGCAGCTCGGCGGCGCGGCGTTTCTGCGCTGTGGCCGACTCCTCCAGGGCCTCGGCCCGGCTGGCGCAGCCGGCGGCGCTTCGCACCAGCTCATCTCGGCGGGCCTCGGCCGTGGAGGCGGCGCTGCGGGCGTTGTTGACCAGCTCGGTCTGCTCGCGGGCGGCCTTGCTTGCGGCGTCGAACTCGCCCTGGGCGTCCGCGGCCGCGGAGCGCAGCTCGGCCACCTGGCTGCGCTGGGCCTCCAACTCCTCGCTCCGGCGGGCGATGTTCTGGCGCAGGCGTTCAAGGTTCTCGCCGCTCGATGTGATCCATTCCTTGCCCGAGATGCGCTGGCCGCGGATCAGGGCCAGCTCCTCCTCTGCGGAGCGGATCAGGGCGGTGAGCGATTCAAGGCGGCGCGCCAACTCATCCGCTGCGGACTGACGGTCGTTGATGTCCTTGTGCAGGGCCTCCTGCCGCGCCGACTGCGTGTCCTCCACCGCGCTGGCCTCGGCCAGGCTGTCGGTGGCGGTCTTGAGGCGCTCATTCAGCGGGCTTTCCTGCTCGGCCAGACGGGCCAGCTCATCCCGGCACAGGGTCACCGCTACCCGGCGAAGCTGGTCGCTGAGAAGCTGGAACCGCCGCGCCTTGCCCACCTGCCGCGACAGCGAGCCCACGGTGCGCTCCACCTCGCCCACGATATCGTTGATGCGCTGCAGGTCCTGGTCCGTGCTCTCCAGCTTGCGCAGGGCGAACTTGCGGCGCAGCTTGTATTTCATGATCCCGGCCGCCTCCTCGAACAGGAAACGGCGCTCCTCGGCCTTGTCGCTCAGCACGGCCTCGACCATGTGCTGCTCGATCATGGAATAGGCATGGCTGCCCATGCCGGTGTCCATGAACAGATCCTGGATGTCCTTGAGGCGGCAGGGGGTCTGGTTGATGTAGTAGCAGCTCTCGCCGTCGCGGTAGATTTCGCGCGCCACGGTGACATCCTCGGCTTCGAAGCCCAGCCGTCGCGCCGGGTCGGCGAAGGTCAGACGCACGGCGGCCATGCCGAGGGGCTTTTTCTCGGCCGTGCCGTTGAAAATGACCTCCTCCATGCGCTCGCCGCCGCGCAGGGTGCGCACGTTCTGCTCGCCCAGGACCCAGCGGATCGACTCGGTGACGTTGGTCTTGCCGCAGCCGTTGGGGCCGACCACCGCGGTGACGCCCTCGGTGAACTCGATACGGGTGCGGTTGGCGAAGGATTTGAAGCCGTGGATGTCGAGGAGCTTGAGCTTCATCGGGCAGTTCCCGGAGCGGAGGTCAGGGCGACGGGGGAGCGAGCCGGAGCGAGTGCCATACATATCATGCACGCTATAGATATATATTAGCCAATTCCGCCGGGAAGGTCAAGAGAGATTTTTGCCGGGGGGAGGAAGAGAGAAGCTTAATAACAATGCAACATATTGGTAATTAAGTAAAAGATGTCTAAATATTGCATAATGTCGGGTTTGACGTAGGGGAGGGTTCTAAACCCTCCCCTACATTTTGATACATCGAGACTATTCCTCGTCTTTTATTCGCCTGTGGAAGTAGTGAAATAATGCAGATACACCAGGCTGGTCAGGCCCAGAGTCAGGGCGGCCTTGAGGGCCATCGAACCGCACACCACGGCGGAGAAAAACCCCAGGATCGTGCCCAACGGCCAGGGCAGGTGCAGCCACTCCGGGATGCCGAAACGCGTGGCCGCGGTCAGGCTCAGGATATCCCAGCCGCCCAGGGCGGTGAGCACCGGGATGGCCAGAAGGGACAACGAGGGCAGGCACGTGTACGCGGTAAAAAGCGTGGCCTGGTGCAGAGCGCTGCGCGGGGGAAGCCCCCGCAGGCGCAAGCCCAGTATAGGCCCCCAGAGGAACGCGGTCCCCACGGCGAACACCTGGCTCGCCATTCCGGCGGCCACGGCCGCGCTTTCGAACCCATAGATCAGGACAAGCAGGAAAAACCGCCGCCAGGACCCTCCGCGGGGGAACGCGCCCGGCCTGCGCGCCAGAGCGGCCGCACCGGCAATACCCAGCAGAAGGTTGAGCGCCACGAGCCCGCCGCCGATCAGGTCCATCCGGTGCCTCCGGGATAAGGATGAATGACAGTTGAGCGTGTTGCTTAGTCCGACTGTCCCATCCCGAATTCAGTTCCAGGATTTGCGGGCTCAACTCTCTTTTTTCTGGATGAACCCCTCCAGCACACGCAGGGCCAGCTCCCACTTGTCAAAGGGTGGCATGATGTAGGCCCCCTGCACGCGGGGACGCACTTCGGCCAGGGCCTCGCGCGCGATCTGTATCCCGGTTTCCTGCGCCACCGGCCCGCTCCCCGCCGCTTTCATCCGCGCGCGGATGTCCTCCGGGATAGTCATCCCCGGGACTTCATTGTGCAGGAACTCGGCGTTCTTGTGGCTGAAAAGCGGGAGGAACCCGGCCAGAATCGGCACGGGCAGCGCTCCGGCGCGGTCCAGGAAACGGCTGAGGATCGCCGGGTCGTAGACCGGCTGGGTGAACACGTACTCCGCGCCGCTTTCGATCTTGGCCCAGAGACGGCGCACCTCCTCATCCAGGTTCAACGCGCCCGGGTTGGCCCCCACGCCGATAAGGAACTGCGTGTGCCCGCCCAGGGCACGGCCCGCCAGGTCGAGGCCGCAGTTGAGGCGTTTGATTATGGCCACCAGCCCGATGGCATCGACATCGTACACCGCGGTGGCATCCGGGTAATCACCCAGTTTTGGCGGATCGCCGGTGATAACCAGAATGTCGCGCAAGCCCTGGCTGTGCGCCCCCAGGAGGTCGGACTGCAGGCCGAGCAGGTTACGGTCGCGGCAGACATAGTGCACGATCAGCTCGATGTCCAGCTCCAGGTTCCTCAGGTGTGTGGCCAGCGCTCCGGGGTTCATGCGGGCCGTGGCCCGGGGGCCATCCGGCATGTTCACGGCGTCCACCCCGCCCGCGGCCAGACCGCGCACTGCAGCCTCGGCCCGCTCCAGCCCGAAGCCGCGCGGGGGGACCACCTCCACGCTGCTGACAAACTTGCCCGCGGCCAGCTTGCGCGCAAAGGCGGTCTTCTCGGACCAGGGCACCGGCTCGACCAGCTTTTCCGGCGCGACCTCACCGCGGTCCGCGCCCACGGCAGTCAGGCCCGGCCGCAGCATGCGCACCATGGCCGACACGGCCCGGATGTGCGAGGGCGTGGTGCCGCAGCAGCCGCCCACCATGTGCACCCCCGCGCTCTGGATCGCCCGCCGGGCGTACTCGGCCATGAACTCGGGGGTGGAAAGGTAGATATCGCGGTCCTCAACCACGCGCGGAGAGCCGGAGTTGGGCATCACACCCAGGGGAAGGGCGGTCACGGCGCGCATCCTGACCAGAAGCGGCACCACCGCATCCGCTCCCAGGCGGCAGTTGATCCCGGCCAGGCTGGGGTTGAGCGGCTCCAGCAGCCGGATCGTGTCCTCCGGGCTCAAGGCGCCCTTGGCCTGCCCCTGCTCATCGAACACGGCCAGGGCCACCACCGGGAACGCGGGGTCAAGCTCACGGACCACGGTCAGGGCCAGGGCCAGCTCTTTGGGATCGGAAAATGTTTCGAGGATTATCAGGTCCACCCCGTTCTCGATAAGGCAGCCGATATGCCGGGCGAAAACCTCGCGGGCCTCGGGCTCGGGCACCTCATCCCACAGTGGCGCGCCCAGCGGCCCCACCGACCCGGCCACGTAGACCGGCTGGTCCTCCACGGCCTCGCGCGCCAGGCGCACACCGGCCGCGATGATCCGCTCCTGGCTCGCGGCCAGGGCGTGCTTTTCGAGTTTGAGACGGTTGGCCCCGAAGGTGTTGGTCTCGATGATGTCCGCCCCGGCGGAGATGTAGCTGCGGTGGATCTGGCGGATCATGTCGCCGCCGGAGAGGTTAAGCTCATCGAAACAGCGGTTGATGTACACGCCGTGGCTGTAGATCATGGTCCCCATGGCCCCGTCGCACACCAGCACGTGTTTTTTGACCGCCTCGGCGAAACTACCGTCTTTCATTGTCTTGCGTCCTCCAGTTTGTTTTTGTCGGGTTAGCCTGCGGGCGTAATATACCGCTCCAGGCCGGGTTTGTCCACCGGCAGAGGCCAATCCGGAGCACCGGCTGACCGGATTTCACGCAATTATCAAACCACCCGGCGGTTGACAGGTGGTCCGAAGGGCCTTAAATTATTGTTTTCTTTAATGATACGCATGGACACCGACAGAGGGAAGTCAATGGGATTTTTCAGCCGGAAAGACATACGGGAGCAGTCGCGCAAGAAATCGTTCTGGTCGCGGGTCAAGGACATCGCCCTGCTGGACGTGGGGGTGCTGGTCAAGGGCCTCGACACCAGCAGCATCGAGAACCTGGAGGAACTTCTCCTGGAATCCGATTTCGGGGTGGAACCCTCCCTGGCGATTGTCGAGACCCTGACCACAGAGGGCAAAAAGGGCAACCTCAAGAACGAGGAGGACCTGCGGGCCATTTTCCGCCGCGAGATACGCAAGGTGTTCGAGAAGACCTCCGGCGAACGGGAGATTCGGCTCAACCCCTCCGGGCCCACGGTGATCCTGATGGTGGGGGTCAACGGTGTGGGCAAGACCACCTCGATCGCCAAGATCGCCCACCGTTTCCAGAGCCAGGGCAAGAAAGTGATCCTGGCCGCCGGGGACACCTGGCGCGCCGGGGCGATCGAGCAGCTGGAGCTCTGGGCCAACCGTCTGGGCAGCGAGTTTATCCGCAGCACGGCCGGGGCCGACCCGGCCTCGGTGGCGTTCGACGCGGTGAGCGCCGCGCTCAGCCGCGGGGCGGATGTGGTGATTATCGACACCGCGGGCCGTCTGCACACCCAGGGCGGGCTGATGGATGAGCTGGTCAAGGTGCGGCGCGTGATCGGCAAGCGCCTGGAGGGCGCCCCGCACGAGGTGCTGCTGGTGCTGGACAGCACCCTGGGCCAGAACTCGATCCAGCAGGCCAAGATTTTCCACGAGAAAATGGGCGTGACCGGCCTGGTGCTGGCCAAGTTCGACGGGACCGCCAAGGCCGGCTGCGCGGTGGCGATTGCGGGCAAGATGGGCCTTCCGATCAAGCTGGTGGGTGTGGGCGAGGCGGTGGAGGACCTGGAGGAATTCGACCCGGAACGCTATGCGGAAAAAATACTGAACTGAGGTGGGGCGGGCCGGCAGCTTTTTTGCGTGAGACGCGCAACGGGATGTCCCGGCGCGGTGGTGCGGCGCAAAAAAGATGCCGGCCCGCCCTGCATTGCGGCCTAAATTTTCAGCTTGAAAGTCTTGATCGCATTGTCCCGCAGCAGGGCTTTCGCGTAATCCAGGGCTTCCTCCTCGCTCCAGAACCCCTCGATCACCCGGTCGGCCAGCACTTTGGAGACTATCTGACGGCAGAGCACCGAGTGCCCGTAGCTCCCCTCTGCGACAACATAGTCACCGCCGAAACCCAGGACCTTGTCACTGGGAAGGGTTTCGATCGCCCGGTCCAGGAACTCGGCGGCGAAACGCGGCGAAATGATATAGATCCAGCACATGTCCAGGGTCACGTTCGGCAGGTTCTTGGCCATGGCCAGGAGTTCCTCGCCGTAGGGGTAGCCGCAATGCATCAGCACGAACCGGGTGCGCGGGTGACGGATGATGAACGGTGCCAGGCGGGTCGGGTCGGACTGGGAGATATCACGGCCGGTGTCGTAGAACAGGCCGGTGTGGATCTGAAGGGGAAGGTCGTAGCGGGCGCAGTTGTCCGCGATCCGGCCGAACATGTAGTCCTGAATGGCTCGCCGGTCCTCGTAGGTGGCCAGACGGGTGCCGGCCGAGTCGGCCAGGATATGCTCGAACGCGGTGGCAGCCTGATCCCGCGACACGTAGCTGTAGCTCAGCGAGCGCTCATAGGCCAAGCCGGACTTGATCCCGACAAAGCCCCAGTCCACTGTTTTCTGGAACGCCATGTCCAGCCCGCGCTCCCAGTCCTCCAGCGAGCGGGCCTGGAACCCCCACTTGCGGCAGACCGCATCCACTGACCCGGATTCGAGGACAAACTCATCCAGGCGCAGCACGGCGCGGAAAAGGGTCGAGTCCAGGTCGCGGCCGCTCAGGCCGACATCGCAGATCGCCAGGTCGATCCCGGCCTTGTCGTGCAGCACTTTGCTGTAGAATCCCTCCTGGTTGGCCTCTTTTATCTTTTCGGACAGTTTGGCGTAGGTGCTGTCGGTGATTTCCCCTATTCCATAGAGGTCCTTGAACGCAATCAGGAGGCTGCGGCTATAGGCGGTGTGACGGATGTTGTTCCAGTAGGGGGCCATCAGGCTCCATTTCTGCTCCAGCGGCACGGTGGGATTCTCGAACAGCGAATCCGACAGGTTGCGGTCCAGACCATCCGCCCACATGTCCGAGGCCGCATAGTGCAGAGTGGTGAACAGCGAGCGTTCCTGCGCCAGACAGTCCTTTTCCGGGGCCAGGTGTTCATGGCTATCGATCAGGCGGATCGCCGCCACTCCTTTTGTGATATGCTTGCGTACTGCGGACTCACGGCAGGAACAGAGGGACAGGGTTATCAGGGCTACAGCCAGGAAAATCCAGGTACGACGCATATCTACGCCTCCCGGGGTGATGGATTGTACTGCTGGAATGTTATGACATGCTCCTGACCGGAAAACAGCAGTCAGATTTTTTTCAACGTGCGAGGGGGCGGGCCGGCAGCTTTTTTGCGTGATCCGCGGCCGGGAGTTTCCGGCTGAAGTGGTGTGGCGCAAAAAAGATGCCGGCCCGCCCTGCACCGCCGTCTCGATTCAAAACCTATCCATCTGTTCCGGCCGGCTTGCCGGTCAGGCTGCCGCTGTCACCCCGTCCCTCGATCACATCCACCACCCGCTGACCGAACAGCGGGGCCACAACCCGGCAGAAAGCGGCGTTGGGGTGCGAGTCCCCGGAGGCGTACTCGTTTTTCAGGTACAGCCCGCCCTCGGTTTCCAGCTCGAAGAAATCCCAGACGAAAATATTGTCCCCCGGCTCATCCCACTGGGTCTTGACCCACTCGAAAAACTCCCTCGCCCGGGCGCCCTGCTCGGCGTTGGTCTCGCCCTCCACCAGGGCCGCGCCGGTCCAGACTATGAACCGGTTGGCCCGGAACTGGTGCAGTTTCTCTTTCAGGGCCGCGTACTGAAGCTTGTAGTTCTCCAGGGTCTTGGCCTCGCTGGAAACGCTGGGAGAGCCCGTGTCCGGCCCGATGCCGCTTACCGGGTAACAGTGCTTGAACACGATCACCCGGTACTGTGGGGTCAGGATTTCCAGGGTTGGCTCGGTCAGGTAGGGCTCAGCTCCGGCGTGGGAGACCCAGATATTCCAGTAATCGTAGGGGTAGTTGTTCCACGGGTAGGGGCTGCCAGAGGGATAAGCCCGCTCGCCGATACTGTAGCTCTTGCCGTTCTGACGGCCGTATTGCGCGAACCAGTCCGCCACCCCGCCGTTCCAGACATTCTCGCCGGTGCTGTGATGCAGGAATATCACCCGGGTCGAGCCGGGCAGCGCGCCCAGGACCAGGGCGACCGGCGCGCTGGTGTCACCCGAGGCTGCCACCCGCAGCTCGCCGCCGCAGAACCAGTCCGGCACCACGACCCGCGCCTGTCCCGCCGAGAACCCGCACAAGGGTGTCTCCCGGCCGTCTATCAACACGGTGATAGTCTGGCTGTCGGCAATGCCGGATAGCGAGATATCCAGCGTGTCCCCCGCGCCCGGGGCTGTGGAGCTGACTGCGCTGATCGAGGGCCCACAGCTCATCGTTGGCGGGGTCTTGGAGCCGGAAAGGTATTTGAGCAGTTCCAGCAGGTCGAATATGTCCACCCGGCCGCTGGCGTCGGTGTCCGCGATCCGGCGCACCCGTTCGGGCTTGCCGGCCGGGTCGGGAAGGACTTTCAGCATTTCGAGGAGGTCGAAAACAGTCACCCGGCCGTCCTCATCGATATCGCCACGGCAGGTGGCGGAGTCGGACAGCCGGGTCTGGGCAATAGCCAACCCCGAAAACGACAGCAGCAGTACAGTCAGAACGAACACGCACAGACGCGGACCAGTCAAAAGGGCCTCCTCGTTCGGTCAGCTTCCGGGTGGCATCCGCCGTCTGCGGCTGCGCAGAGGGCGGTCAGAGCATTTCCGGTTCGGAGGGGTACTCACGGGTCAGCTTCGAGGCCGCGGGGGCATCCACGATCACCGTGACCGACGGGTGCAGCTGCAGCGCGCTGGCCGGCACCATCGCGGTCACCGGGCCCTCCACCATTTTGGCCACTGCCTCGGCCTTGCTCTCGCCGTTGGCCACCAGCAGGATCGAGGCCGCATCCAGGATCGTCCCGATCCCCATGGTCATGGCCTGACTCGGCACCTCGTCCAGGCTCTTGAAGAACCGGGCGTTGTCGCGGCGGGTGCGCTCGGTCAGCCGGGTGAGATGCGTGCGTGAGCCGAGTGAGCCGGTCGGCTCGTTGAACGCGATGTGCCCGTTGGAGCCGATGCCCAGGAGTTGAAGGTCGATGCCGCCGAAAGACTCGATCATCTGCTCGTAGAGCTGGCAGAATTCGACCACGTCCTCGGCGTTGCCCTCCGGGATATGCACGTTTTCCGGACGGATGTTGATGTGGCTGAACAGATTTTCCCACATGAAATAGTGGTAGCTCTGCTCGTTCTTTTCATCCAGGCCCACATACTCATCGAGGTTGAAAGTCACCACCTGTGAGAAATCCAGGCCCTGCTCCTTGTGAATGCTGATCAGTTCACGGTAGGCCGCCACCGGGGTGCTCCCCGTGGCCAGTCCCAGCACGCAGCGCGGATTGTCCTCCACCACGTCCGCGATCATCCTCGCCGCCAGCGCGCTGACCTCTTCGTAAGAAGGTTTAACAATCACATCCATCGCTCCCCCCTCCTCGTAAATTTCTCCAGTCGAAAAACTATTTGTTTACGGCATCAACATGCCAATATAAGCTTGGCTGGTCCGGGGAGGAAAGAAAAAAACCCGGTTTTCAGCGTGTCAGCTTGCGGTAGAGCGTGGAGGGGTCGATCCCCAGCACCCGGGCCGCCTCCTTGCGGCTGCCGCCCACCTGGTTCATCACCCACTCGATGTAGGCGGTTTCGACCGCCTCCAGGGTGGGAGTGGGCTTGGGACCGCCGGCGGCCAGCGGGGCGGGCTGCGGGGTGCGCAGACGGGCGGGGAGGTCCTCCTCGCCGATCCGGTTGGCCGGGCCGGTCACGGTGAGCTGCTCGATTACATTTTCCAGCTCGCGGATGTTGCCTTTCCAACTGCAGGCGGACAGCACCTCCAGCGCACCGGGGGTGAAAAGCGTCTCGTGGCCCTGGTCCCGTCCCAGGCGGCGCAGGAAATGGTCGATCAGCGCCGGGATGTCCCCGGCCCGCTCGCGTAAGGGGGGCACGGTGATCGGGATCACGTTCAGACGGTAGAACAGGTCGCGGCGGAACTGTCCCGATTCAACCTCGGCCTCCAGGTCCTTGTTCGTGGCCGCGATCACCCGCACATCCACCGTGACCGGCTCGGTGGAGCCCACCGGGGTGATCTCGCGCTCCTGCAGCACGCGCAGCAGCTTTACCTGGAACGCCAGCGAGGTGTCGCCCACCTCGTCCAGGAAAATGGTCCCGCCGCTGGCCACCTTGAACAGGCCGTCCTTGTTCGAAATGGCCCCGGTGAACGAGCCTTTCACGTGGCCGAACAGCTCGCTTTCGAGCAGGGTCTCCGGCAGGGCGCCGCAGTTGACCGTGACAAAGGGACGGTTGGCGCGCTGGCTCGACTGGTAGATGAAACGGGCCACCAGCTCCTTGCCCGTGCCGCTTTCGCCCTGGATCAGGATCGTGCTGTCGCTGGCCGCGGCGCGACGGGCAAGGTCCATGGCCCGGACAAAGGCCGGAGCCTGCCCCACCGGGGGCTCGGGCCCGGCGGTGCTGGTCAGCTCGCGGCGTCGCACGGCATAGCGCCGGTCGGCGCGGCCGAACTCCAGCGCCTCACGGCAGATCGCGATCAGGCGTCGGTTCTCGAACGGTTTCTCCAGGAAATAGTAGGCCCCCTCGTTGCAGGCGTCGATCGCTCCCTGTTTCTCGGCCTGGGCCGTGATGATCACCACCGGCAGGAACGGGTCGATCTTCTTGGCCTCGCGCAGCACCTGGATCCCGTCCACCTCCGGCATGCGGATGTCGGTGATAAGAAGGTCGGGCGGGTCGCCTGCGCGCAGGAGCTCCAGGCCCTCCAGCCCCCCCGGGGCGGTCGCCACCTCGAACCCCTCCCGGCTGAACAGCACCTCCAGCGTGGTCAGCAGCGACTGCTCATCGTCTATTATCAGCACCCGGTTCATGCGTTCTCCTGGTTCGCTCCGCGCGTTTTCAGCCCGTTCACGCGGCTGGGCACAGGCCCGTCAGACGCGGCGGGCAGTCCGATCAGGAAAGAGGCCCCGCCCGGGCAGTCCTCCACCCTGATCGCCCCGCCCAGGGATTCCACGATCCGCTGCACCACGGCCATACCCAGGCCGAA
>JAJFUG010000167.1 GCA_021372515.1 bacterium | reverse complement strand
CCCAGCCTGCGCTTCGCGCGCGGCGAGCCGATCAATGTGTATTTCGAGGTCTACGGCCTGCGGCCCGGAGCCGGAGGCAGCCGGGAATTCCGTGAAAAGGTGACCGTAGTGGCGGCGGATAAGAAAGAAAGCGGCGGCGGTGGCCTTTTCGGCCTGTTCGGCGGCGGTAAAAGCCAGCATAGCCTGAGCCTCAGCTTCGACCGTCAGCCCGGAACCGGCGCGGCGGTGGTCCCGGAGTCGTTCGAGATAGACACCGCACCGTTGGACCCGGGACAGTACCGTCTGCGCCTGGAGGTGACTGACAGCCACGGCGGCGGCAGCCGCAGCCTGGAGTGGCTTTTCGAGCTGAGCGGCCGCTGAGCGGGGTTGACTTCACCCTGACCACGTGCTAAGATTCGGCTGGCTGAAACGCTATCCTCTTTTCCTCATGCCTTTTCCTTTTCATGGACCCGTAGATGAGCGATCTGGCCTTGATAGCCCACGGCCCCGGCCGCTATATCGGTCTCAGGGGCAAGCTGTGGAACGCACTTCTGCTCGTCTCGGTTTTCCTGCCCCTGCCGGGCGCGCGGGCGCAGATGCCGGCCGATAGCGTGGCCTGCGGCAACCCGGCGCTGCGGGCGGAGCTGCTCGAAATGGGAAAGATCGATCAGGAGGTGCGCAAGTTTTTCTGGGGCGGCCAGGGGCAGATGCCCGATTCAGCCACATTGAAACGCATGCTGACAGTCGATTCGGTCAACACCGAGCGTCTCAAGGAGATAGTCGGGCAGGGGGGCTGGCCGGGGTTCAGCCGGGTGGGGCAGGACGGCGCGGAGTCGGCATTCCTGATCCTGCAGCACACCCAGGACTCCGCTTTCCAGGAACGGATGCTGCCTCTGCTGCGGAAAGCCTGGGAGCAGAGCGAGATAACGGGGCAGAACCTGGCCCTTCTGACCGACCGGGTGCTCGTGCACGCGGGTAAACCTCAGCTTTACGGCTCGCATTTCGACATCCTGGACGGGCAGGTGGTGTTCCGGGCGATCGAGGACTCGGTGCATGTGGACGAGCGGCGTGCGGCGATGGGTCTTCTGCCCCTGCAGAAATACAAGGAGTTCGTGGAGGAAGCCTCCGGCCTGAAGAACCACGGCATTTTCAATGAGCAGCCTGAGGAAAAAAAATAGCCTTTTCAAAAGGATTCCTGAAACTCGGCTCTCCATCCGATAATCCTAATCATTCCGGACCGGTTCAATGAGCGATTCCGCAATCCTGACCCACCAACTATCACGGTCTTTCGGCAGCCTGGTGGCCCTGGACAACCTGAGCCTGGCCGTGCCCCGCGGCACGATCTTCGGTTTCCTGGGCCCCAACGGCGCGGGCAAGACCACCACGATACGCCTTCTGCTTGGGCTTCTGGAGCCCAGCGCCGGCACGGCCCGCGTGCTGGGCTACGACACCGTGGCCGAATCGGACCTGGTGCGCGAGCGCTGCGGCGCGCTGCTGGAGCACCCCGGGCTGTACGAGCGCCTGAGCGCCCTGGACAACCTGGAGTTCTACGGACGGGTCTACCGCCTGAGCGCCGCCGAGCGCCGGGCGCGGATCGAGGAGCTTCTGAACCATGTCGGGCTGTGGGAGCGCCGGGGCGAGCGGATCAAGGACTGGAGCCGCGGGATGCGGCAGAAACTGGCCGTGGCGCGGCTTCTTCTGCACCGTCCGCAGCTCATTTTCCTGGATGAGCCCACCGCCGGCCTGGATGCCGTGGCCGCCGCGGCCCTGCGCGAGGACCTCCTGGCCCTGAAGCAGCGCGAGGGGGTGAGCATTTTCCTGACCACCCACTACCTGGCCGAGGCCGAGAAGCTCTGCGACCGGGTGGCCGTGATCAACAAGGGCCGCCTGGTGGCCGAGGGTGCGCCCGGCGAGCTTCTGGCAGACAAGTCCGGCCAGTTGGTGCGGGTGGAGGGACGCTCCCTGCCGAGCGAGGGTATTCTGGAGGCGATCCGTCACCTGCCCGGGGTGCGCGAGGCCTCTTTCGTGGAGTCGGCGCTCGAGGTTCGTCTGGAGAACGGTTTCTCCGCCGCCCCCCTGGTGCGCCTACTGGTGGAGCTGGGCGCCGAGATCGAACAGGTGCGCAAGGTGAAAGCCTCGCTGGAGGAGAGTTTCCTGGCCCTGCTCAAGGAGGACCGATGAGATTTCAGGATACCCTGACCCTGATGTGGAAAGACCTGCGCGAGCTGCCCCGGATCTACGGGGAGTCGAAAGCCGGCCTGCTGGGCTTCGTTTTCCCGGTGCTCATCATCGGTGTGATGCTTCCGTTGCAGATGGGCGAGAAATGGCTGAAGCCGGGCCTGAGCCTGATCTTCGCCGTCTGGTTCCCGGTAATCATGGTGTTCACCATGGTGGCCGACTCGTTCGCCGGGGAGCGCGAGCGCAAGACCCTCGAGGCCCTGCTCGCCACCCGTCTGAGCGACCGTGCGATCCTGGCGGCCAAGCTGCTCACGGCGATCTGTTTCGCCCTGGCTTTTGTCCTGGTCCTCAACGTTGTCGGAGTTATCACTCTGAACCTCGCCCACCTGGGGGGCGGGAAATTCCTGTTTTTCCCGCTGCGGGTGTTTGCACTCCTTCTGCTCCTTCCGCCGCTGTCGGCGTTCGCCGCCTCCGGGATCGGGGTGCTGGTCTCCCTGCGCGCCGGCACGGTGCGCCAGGCCCAGCAGACCCTGATGATGAGCGGGATGCTGCTGTTTTTCATTCCAACCCTGGTGATCCCGATGCTGCCGAAGGAAATGCGCGAGGCGGTGTTCGCGTTTTTCACGGCCGGTGGGGTGGAACTGCTGGCGGCGGTGGCGGCGCTCGTGCTGCTGGCTATCGGGGTTGTGACCGTGCTGCTCGCCGACAAGCTGTTCCGCCGGGCCAGGCTGATCCTGGACTGAGGGAGGAGCAGCCGTGCTCGACGATATCCGCGCCGTGATCTGGAAAGAGATGCGGGACAACCTGGGCTTCAGTTTCCGGTCCAAGGAGGGGCTGAGCGCCTTGCTCACACCTGTCCTGCTTGCGGTCATTACCGCCTGCGCCGGCAAAGCGGAATGGCTGCACCCGGTAATGGTCCTGATCTTCGCGCTTTTCATCCCCGCGTTCTATACCTCGGCGGTGGTGGCCGACTCGTTCGCCGGAGAGCGTGAGCGCAAAACTTTGGAAGCCCTGCTCGCCACCCGCCTGGGCGACAGCGCGATCCTTTTTGGCAAGCTGGGAGCAATGACACTCTGGGCCTGGGCCGCGGCGGCTCTGTTTTTTGCGGTGGGTCTGCTGGCAGTAAACGTGGTGGCGAGGGGTATGGGTGTGCTGTTTTTCGGCGTTCCGGCCCTTGTCGCCGCTTTTGCGGTTGCCCCGCTGACCGCCCTGGCTGCGGCCTCGCTCGGCATGCACTATTCCCTGCGGGCCAGCACGGTCCGTCAGGCGCAGACATGGTTGGGCTTCACTGTCATGGGTCTGCTGATGGTGCCGGGGATAGCCCTGCGGATGATACCGGCCGGGTTGCGCAATACGATTATCGGTTTTGTCACCGGGATCGACCCGCTGGCCCTGGTCATATCCACGGCGCTGTTCCTTCTGGCCGAGTCGCTGGTGACGGTCCACGCCGCCCGGGCGCGTTTCCGCCGGGCCCGTCTGATCCTGGACTGACCGCCACGGCGGTTTCGCAGGCGGCGGTTTCGGGGGTTGGCTTCAAGGGAGGGATGGATATCGAGCAGGGGGCGGCCGCGCCGCCGCCGTGAAAACGGCGGGCGGGCGCACGCGCGCGGCGCCTCCGGCGCCCGGCGCGGCCGCCTTGGGGAGCCCGAGCCTCGCACGCGGCCCGCTCAGAACAGCTTGACCAGGGTCATCACGCCCAGCAGGAGGGTGATTACACCGATCACCCAGCGCAGGGTCGGCCCGGATACGATTTTCACGGTCCAGGCCGCCACCGGCACGCTCAGCACCGCGCCCGCGGTCAACGCCCCGGCCAACGGCCAGTAGATCCCGCCCTGCATGGTCACGTAAAGGATCAGCCCCACCAGACAGACCACACCCTCGACAAACGAGGTGATCCCCACCGCGTTTTTCTCAGGCACCCCACACATGATCTGACCGCCGGTGATCAGGGGGCCGTAGCCTCCGCCCGAGATACCCTTGTTGAACGCGGCCACTGTACCCAGGGCGATGATACGCGCCGAGGAATAGCGTATTTTACGTCCTATTCCGGCGATCAGGAACAGCCCCACCGCGGTGATAATAACCCCGATGTAGAATTTAACCGCGCGCGCCGGAAGGTTCAGCGCCATCACCACCGCGGCCAGGGTGCCAACCACCGAAAGGGCCAGCAGAAGGTACATCACGCGACGGTCATCCGTGCCTCGGGAAAGGTCCACGTTGCCCAGGCTGTGATGGGCCAGGCCGGCCGAGATACCGGTGACGAACTCCGAGAACAGCACCGCTGGCACGATCTGCAGCGGGGTGTAGCCGGAGAACATAAGGATCGGGGTAAGGGTTGTACCGTAGCCCATGCCCAGGGAGGAGTCCACGTACTCGGCCACGAACGCCAGGGAGCTAAGAAGCAGAAGGGTGAGGACTGTCTTGCCGTGCAGGAAACTGATTGCTCCGGCCCCGCTGTAGGAAAAGAAAATGAAAACAGAGAAAAGGAAAACTATGGCCACAATCCAGGTGCCGGTAAGAGCCTTGCGCAGGTTTACCACACATGCCCCCGCTGATTGTTTGATCTTGATTTGAGGCAGAAAGGGGGACAAAAATGAAGAAGACTCTACTTACAAAGGAAATGTAAGAGATTTATTAACATTATTACAAGTTTTTCCTGCTTTTTCCGCGGGAAATCTCCATTGCGCAACGGTCGACAGTCCTTTATAGTTTTCCCTGGTGAACTGATGGACCTTGGCTCCCGGAATGCCCCGGCAGCACTCTCCGCAAGGGAATCGACCTATGACTGCTGACAACCGCGCTGTCCGAACCGGTAAGCTATTCATCCGCCTGAGCGTTTTAGTCGCCGCATTTCTGGCCTGCGCATGCTCTTCCAAGCCGCGGCCCCTCGATTTCATCGCCCTGTCCGACACGCACATCGCCTCCGGCGAGGACCTGGGCCGTCTGCGGCGGCTCCTCTACACGGTGCGCGACCGGGGGCAGTTCGTGCTGATCACCGGGGATATCTGCGCCCAAGCCCCGGAGTACGAGGAGAATGTCCGCGAGATTTGCGCCCAGGCCCCACTGCCGGTCTATGTCCTGCCCGGCAACCACGATGACAACTACGCCCGCTCGCCTCAGTGGTGGAGCGCCGTGTTCGGCCCCCTGGCCCGGACTTTCGAGGCCGGTGGCTACGAGTTTGTCCTCAACTGGAGCCAGGACAGCCTGCGCTGCAGGCAGTGGCTGGACAGCCTTCTGGCGGCCACCCCGGCTGGGAAGCATTTGGTTTACGCCCAGCACTATCCACCCGGAAAGTTTGGGGACACAGCCCTGCCGCTTCTGGAGGGCCGGGCGCAGGATATTGTCCTCTGCCTGAGCGGTCACACCCACACCCATAACCTGGACACCCTGGCCTGTGGGGTAGTCTCCCTGACCCTGTCCAACTGCAGCATGGACAGCACGCGCGATGGGCGGTTCTACGAGATACGGCTGGACAGTGGCCGTCTGACCGCGGTCCGCTCGTTCGCTTTCGACAGCCTGGCCCTGGACTCCCTGCCGGATACGCCCCCGACCCTGGCCCTGGCTGACAGCTCGGTCTGCCTTGTTTTGGACTCGGCGCGGGTCGTTGCCGGACAGGCCTGGGATGACCGGGCCGTGACACAGGTCGAGTTCAGCCTGGACTATGGTCCCTGGCGGAAGGCCACGGGTACGGACAGTTTCAGCCTGGCTCTGGACCCTCTGGATTTGAGTCCCGGCCCGCATTATCTTCTTGTCCGCGCCCGGGACAGTGCGGGCGCCCTGAGCGATGGTTTCGCCGCGCGCAGCCTGTATGTCCCGGAGCCTCAGTCGCCCTCAGGTGTGGTGGAGCTGTGGAACGGTCACAACGGCTACGACGGCTGCCTCTCCGCCACCGTGCGGGCGCAGCAGCCGACAGCCTGCCTGGCGGGCGCGGACTTGGAATGTTGGACCTACGGTCGCCGCGGCGAGCAGGAGTTCTCGGAGTTCTATCTCGCCTACGACCTGGGCGGCCTACGGCCGCCTGCGGGCAAGCGGGTCGAGTCACTGGAGCTGGAGCTGTTCTGCTGCCGCCAGAACTCGCTCTCACCGGCCGGGGGGGATGACCTGTACCGGGTCGGGCTGCCCGGGAGCGGCTGGGACAGCCGGATGACGTTCGCCACCCGCCCGGCCCTCCCCGCCTGGAGCGCCCAGGACTCGGGCGCGGTGAGCGCCCCCTTGAGCGGGGAGTGGAGCGAGCAGGCGGATGGCCGCCAGGAGGTGCGCCCCGAAACACCCGTGCGGGTCGACCTGTCGGCGTTCATCCCGCAGTTCGAGCGCTGGCTGGCCCATCCGGAGCAGAACCACGGCTGGGTGGTCTCGCCAGTGCGCAGCAACTACAACATTACTTTCCGCGGCGGCAGTTACGCAGTGCCCAGTCTGCGGCCGCGTCTGATCGTGCGTTTCAATTGACCGCGGCGCCGGGGTGCCGTGAAACATGATGCAGGGAACGTTTACGCGAGGGGGAGAAGAGGATGTTCGAGTATTCCGGTTTCAATAACTATGGCCTCAGGCTTCCGTACGATGAGTCGGTCCGCGCTGTCGCAGGACGGACAGTCGAGGGCGCCACCCTGGCCGATATCCGTCACCAGGCCCTGCGCCTGGCGCCACAGACCCGGATCGGGATGCTGCGCCAGCCGTTCAAGCCGGTCTACAGCGCCGGCATCTGGTTCTTCGGCGAGGGCGGCTCACGGTTCCACGGCAGCTACAAGGCGCCCATGGACCTGGCGCGGCGGCTCGATATCGCGGCCGAGCTGGGCGGGGTGGGCCTCAAGGCCCTCGAGGCCCACGAGCCCTGGGAGATCAACGCCGAGAACTACCCGCAGTTCCGTAAGCTGCGTAAGGAAACCGGTATCCTCGTCTCCGTGGTGGCCGGAATCGGCGGCGATTTCCGCATGGTCGACTCGCAGTTCGGCACCACCAGCAGCCCCCTGGGCGCGGTGCGCGACAAGTACGCCGCACGCACCGTGGACCAGCTCAAGCTGGTCAAGATGATCTCCGAGGAGCAGGGCTACCCGGTGGTGGCGGTCTGCTGGCCGGGCATCGACGGCTACACCTACTCGCTGGGCACGGATTTCTACGACATGTGGGACCGTTTCGAGGCCGCCCTGGCCGAGGCGATGGACGAGGTCCCGGGCGTGCGCGTGGCTATCGAGCCCAAGCCCTACGAGCCCGCGATCAACAATATCTGGCGCAACACCGCCGATGGCATAATCATGGCGCAGAACGTGGAGGCGCGCCTCAAGAACCCTGTCAACCGCAAGCTGCTCGAGGCCGGGCACTGCCTGGTCGGCCTGAACCCCGAGATCGGCCACGTGCGCATGGGCTTCGAGGATGTGGCTTTCTCGTACAGCGCGGTCCTGCGCCAGGCCCGTCTGGCCCACACCCACTGGAACAGCCAGCCGCTGGGCAATTTCGACCAGGACCTCGACCCGGGCGTGGTGGGCGTGGAGACCCTGGAGGCCCTGCTGTTCGTGCTGCGGCTCTACGGCTACCAGGGCATGTTCGGCCTGGACATCAACCCCGAGCGCATGCCGGTCGAGGCCGCGGTGGCCAAGAGTATCAACGCCATCGAGCTGGCCAACGGCATCGTGGACAACATGGATCCGGAGGAGGTGCTGGCCGCTTACCACAACCCGGCCGGCTCCCGTGGGAGGATCGAGGACATTGTCACCCGCGCCCGCGCCAAGGGGATCGACCAGTCGCGCCTGATTTCGCGCGAGACGGTGCTCAAGTTCGAGCAGCGGCCCATGCCGCTCGATTTCTGAGGCCGGCCCGGAAACCTCCGGAGCGGTCGCTGAATACAAGTTGTGCGTGACGTTCGATTCCTGCAGGGGCACGGCGCGCCGTGCCCCATTCTTAAACGTTCCGCTATTGTCTGCCGTTCGTGCCGTTTCCCATGCGGCCCGGCGGGCCGCCCGGGGGCCGTATGTCTGAGCCGTGGCAGAGGAGCGGAGTACATACCAAATGCACACCGCGGGATGAAACAGCGCCATGGTCCGGCGGGCAATCAGCGCCAGCGTCGCCCTGCTCCAAAGGCAGCGTGAAAAATCCCTGTGCACACCGTGGGTCTTAAGACAGCCGATGCCTACGCGAGTTTACGGCCCCCCAATGGCTTCTGGTTCTCTTGGCCGAAACCCAGAGAACATAAAAGTCTCTCGGGCACGGTGCGCCGTGCCCCGCTTGTATAGCCCGAATGCGTGAGAGGAGTGAACCTGAATGCCACGTCTCTCGCTGGGACTCGACTCCAGCACCCAGGGCCTGGCCGCCGTGGCCGTGGACCTGGACAGCCGTGAAACAGTCTGGGAGCACGCCCTGGACTACCGCGGCGACAGCCGCCTGGACCGTTTCGGCCTGGCCGCGGACTACCTTCTGCCGCCCACCGAGCCGGGTGAGGCCAACCAGCCCGCGGCCCTGTATTTTGCCTCGCTCGAAGCCGTGTTCGATGACCTGGTGGCCGCATTCAGAGAGCGCGGCCTTTCGCCACGCGACATCCGGGTGATCAATGTCTCGGGCCAGCAGCACGGGTTCGTGCTGCTGAACGCTCAAGCGGAGGGCTTTTTCGGCGCTCTGGCATTGGGTGCGGTCCAATCCTCCCTGCCGGAGCACCTGGCCGGGGCGTTGGCCACGCCCGAGGCCCGTATCTGGCGCACCGCCTGCACCGGCGAGGAGGCGGCTTTTGTCCGCTCTCAGGTCGGGGGCAAGGATAGAATCGTAGAGCTGTCCGGCTCGGATGCCCCGCTGCGGTTCAGCGCGTTCGGCATCCGCCGCACCGCGCTCCGGCGCCCGGCAGTGTACGCTCAGACCGCGCTAATCCACCAGATATCGAGCCTCGTCCCCGCCGTGCTGACCGGCCGGGTCGCCATTCCCCTGGACTGGGGCAACGCCTGCGGCAGCTCGCTCATGGACTACCGGGCGCGCGCCTGGAGTGCTGAACTGCTGGCTGCCGTGGCCGGGGACTTGCCCGGCGGCGCGGCGGGCCTGCGGGGCAGGCTCCCCGGCCTGGGCTCGGCGCTGGAGCTGGCCGGCCCCCTGGCGCGCCATTTCACGGAGCGCTGGGGCCTCGACCCGGCCTGCCTGGTCGGTGTGGGCAGCGGCGACAACCCGCAGAGCAAGGTGCTGATCCAGGGCTCGCTGCT
>JAJFUG010000166.1 GCA_021372515.1 bacterium | reverse complement strand
CGCAGCGCGGCGCCCAGATCGCCGTTCATGAAACAGACCACCGCACCGCCGTAGAGCTGGAAGAACTCGCGGGTCTGCTGCAGGCTCGAGCGCCTTTGCTCCAGGGCCTCCAGCAGCGCGGCGGCATCACCGTAATCCGGGTTGTCCGCCACCAGGGCGCGCAGCTTTTCCTGCGCCAGCCCGAACCGTCCGATACAGCAGCAGAGAAACGCCTCCCAGAACCGCGCGAGACGGTTGTCCGGCTCGGTCCGGCTCAGGCTTTCGAAACATTGCAGGGCCTGTTCCCATTGTTTCTGCCGCAGCCTGACCCGCCCCAGGTTGAACAGGGCCTCGCTCCGGGCCGGGTTCCAATACAGGGAGGTGGAGTCGGCGCGGCCGGCCGCCTCCAGGGAGTCGAGCGCCTGGTAGATCACACCGAGGTAGAAATAACCCTCGCTGGTGTAAGGCGCCCTCTCCACCACCTTTTTTATCTGGGGTAGGGCCCCGACATAGTCCCCTGCCGCCAGGCAGAAGTAAGAGTACCGGAAATAATCCGTGAAGACAAAGGGGAAACGTGCCAGGTCCTTGAGCGTGCCAGCCAGAACAGAATCGCTCCGGGCGCTGTCCACCGGTGCCGTGGCGGGCGCGGAGCGGAACTCGTCGACCAGGAACTCGGCCAGGGCTTCGGCGGCCAGGTCGTGCCCCCGGGGACACCAATGGCCGTCCACCCGGAAATACAACGAGTCACGCGCGGCGGAGGCAAGGAACGCCGGCTTGAGGTCCAGGAAGCTGATCCCGAGGCCCAGGCAGGCCTGGCGCAGGCAATCGCGCGGACGGTCCAGGTCGACCTCCGCCGGGTCGAGGCTGAGATATCGCTCTGCCGCCGGGTTCAGTTTCTTCAGGTATTCCATCTTGTCGGCGCGTATCTCGAGCGGGTGGGGGATGTAGAAGACGCACAGACGGCAGCCCAGGCTGTCGCAGACGGCTTTGAGACGGGCCAGGAGGCGCTCCTCGTTGGCCTGCAGGACAAGGCTCTCCGGGGTCTGCGCCCGGCGGAAAAAGCAGAGCGGGTCCCATTCGGGGTCCCATTTCAGGAAAGTGCTGTCCGGCGCGTGCGGCACCCCGCCCGTAAGCTTGTACTGCACCAGGGCGGCCAGGTAGGAATGCCGGCACAGGGCATCCGCCGTACCGTCCGGCCCGAATTTCTGCTGAACCCCGTAGCGCGCGGAGATCCTTCGGTTGTCGCTCGGATCGTTGTAGAAATAGCCCAGCACCAGCATGTCCGGCCTGAACTCCCGGCCGTAAAGGCAGAATTCGGCTATCTCCCTCACTGTGCCGTAACCCCAGACCCCCATGTTGACAGTCTCGTAGACCTGGGTGCTGTCGAGCGCGTTGAGCCGGCTGGCGGTCAGGCTGGTGACCGACTCCTCGTCCCGGACCCCGTAACCCATGACAAAGGAATCGCCCAGGAAAACGATCCGGCGGGTCGGGTCCGCGGCGGATGGCTCTCCGTTGCGGCGGAACCCGCGGCTGTCCACGCTCAGGGGCGCGTTGAACTCGCGGGTCACAATCCGCCCGCTGAAACCGGGCAGCAGACGGTAGCCGAGGAACGCATCGGCGGTGAACATCTTGGGGAAATAAACGAAACTGGTGGGGAAAAACAGGCGCAGTCCGAGTTCGAGGCAGGCCAGCAGAACGGCCAGGGGGATGAGCGTGAACAGGATTTTTTTGAGCACGGGCGGTCCGGATGGTTGGGGTTAGGGTCTGTCCATCCCGGGAGAGAGCGAAACCGGATCCGAATATATAACAGGCATTCGTGACAATCAAAACAATTACGCAGAACAGTCCCGGCCGCCCAGGCCCCGCCAGCTTTCTCCCTTGACCCCCACCGGGCGGGGACCTAAAATTGTCCACAAAGTCCTCCTCTTTCTGTCCCCTCAACCGGAGAATACCGCCATGTCAGCCCTGCGCACCGTTTTGGCCTTGCTCGCTATGAGTGTCTCTGTCGCTTCCGCCGCGGGCCCCGCGCCTGCCGCCTCGGTCAGCGTGGCCGATTTCTACAGCCCCGGCTCGCCCACCTCCGGCATCCAGGAAGCGGTGGATGCCCTGCCCGCCTCGGGCGGGATCGTGTTTCTGCCCGCCGGCGAGTACAGCCTCATCCGCTCGGTCAACCTGCGCTCCGGGGTCTACCTGCACGGCCAGGGCGAGCAGAGCCGGATCGTGCGCCGCAAGAGCTGCGTGGAGGTGAAACTGGCCGCGGATGCCCTCAAGGGTGCGCGCGAGGTCAAAGCCGAAAGCGTGAAGGGCCTGGCCGTGGGCGATGAGGTGACCGTGTTCAGCGACGAAAGCTACGGCTGGTACTGCACACATGCCATTGTCGCCGCCATCGAGGGCAACAGCCTGCGGCTCGACCGCGAGCTGACCCACGACTACCTGCTCAAGGAACAGGCCGGAGTGAATAACTTCCATCCCGCGATCTACGCCCTGGAGGCGGGCGGCATCCGGGTGGAGGACCTGTTCATCCAGGGCAACCTGGAACGCGGAGCCATGTTCAAGAACGAGTTCACGGTCAGCGCGGTGCATTTCAACGCCGTGACCGACGCGATCATCTCGCGCCTGCACGTGAAGGCCTGGCCCGGGGATGGGATCAGCATGCAGCGCGGCGACAACGTCACCGTGACCGAGTGCCTGAGCGAGTACAACCTGGGCCACGGGTTCCACCCCGGCACCGGGATCACCAGCGGCGCCTGGACCGACAACACGGGGCGG